>JBHACZ010000028.1:0-22242 GCA_041854825.1 Porphyromonas sp.
GCAGGGCTTTTGTCCCCGATGGGAAGCGTACCGCCCGAGCCACGCAGGAGGCGTAGCAGACGCACCGTGTCGCCCTCCGTACGGCTATAGCCCACAGGGCGCAAACCAAGATCTAGCTTGCCATCCTCACGGATGCGATGGACATAAGCCCGAAGCACCTCCCCACGCTGGGGCAGGCTCGGCATGTCCTCGTCGTAGATGATCCCCCAGTGGATGTCGTCCACGACAGCACGATAGCCCACCTCATTGTGCTCGATAACCATGGCGCGTACCTCGGCACCTATAGGATAGTCGGGCAGAGTGTTGCCTATGTGCTTGGCGAGTTTGGCAGAGCCGACGATCTTGCCACTGACCTGGTCGATATAGAGATGGACGGCGTAGTAGTTGCCCTCCTGCATGCGTCCACGTTGCTCGGCGAAGGGGACGAAGAGATCCTTGTGAATACCCCAGGCGACGAAAGCACCCGCAGGCGACAAGTCCACGCACTCGAGGTAAGCCGTCTGCCCTACGGTAGCGTAGGGGCGCATGGTCGTGGCGATGAGACGCCCTTCGTTGTCGTGGTAGACGAAGACTTCGACGAAGTCGCCCACCTGGGCATCGGCTGGCATATAGCGCAGGGGTAGGAGTATGCCCGCCTCGTCGCTCCACTCGAGGTAGGCACCGATAGAGACGATGCGGAGGATCTCGAGGGTATTGAACTGCCCTAGGCGGTAGTTGGTGTTTTGAACTTGATCATTCATGAGGTCATGTGTGGGATAAGAGGGTTAGCGTGGCGTTAGGGTCGTCTCGGTGCGAAGCTCGGGCTTCACCTGCACGGTGTGGCGCCGACCATTGCGCTCGATCTCGATAGTGATCGCCTCGGCACGCCCAGGCGACACATAGGAGCGGAAGCCGAAAAGGTAGCTGAGAGGCTCAGCACGCAGACGCTCGGCGACCTCTAGATAGGCATCGGCACGCCATACGGAGATGCCAGAGAGGCGGGGCAGGTTGTCATCGCGGTACGCCGCTAGATCCTCCAGCGTACGGGCATAGTCCTGCAGGAATGCCGCGGGCGTGGTGTCGGTGAGCCGAACGCCATTGATAGAGCGGATGCGGTCGCCCGCCCTTAGACCTACACGCATAGCAGGCGAATCGTCATCGACACTCGCCAGATGCCCGAGGTCAGACCGCGAGAAGACCAGCCCCGTGTAGTGGTACCTCAGGGCATGCACCTCGAGGCGTGGATGTGCTGGACGCGAGACGAGCGGGAAGCCCGACAGCATCGGCACGAGGGCATAGCGTCCGTAGTCCTCGATCGTCATCCCACGGCTAAGCCATTCGCGTGCCTCACAGCTCCAGACCAGAGAGGTCGCCCCAGGGCGATGTGCCTGCACGCCTAGGGCAAGGCGATAGCGAGCATCGGCATGAAGCGAATCGACGATGGGCAGGACGTGCAGAGAACGCGTCTGAGGCGCATAGCGCCAGGACTGCCCTGCGCCCTCGGTAGCGGGGGCAGTGGGCAGTGGGTCGAGCTGATAGTACGTGCTAAACACCAGGTCGGGCTTCACCGCGCTCTCACGTAGTCCATGCTCGGTCAGCACCGTGCGTAGCTCTTCGTCTAGGGCGCGGTCGATGTCACTGGTGGGGTCGCTCTTCGCCAGGGCGAAGGTCGAGATGCGTGCCAGGTCTATCGTCTCGTTATAGACATAGCTAAACGGATAGTCGATGACCAGCAGGCTGGCATCCTCGGGACTGTAGCCACGCAGGATCTCAGCGAGCGAACGCTCGGTGATACTCCCGTAGGGCTGGCACTCGGGCGTGAGTAGTACCTGACGCGACGAGGCTCCGTGGCGCGACACGGTCAGCAGGTGATGCTGCTGTGGGCTATGTAGTAGCTCCTCGACCTGCGCAGAGGTAAGTCCAGAGGTGGCGTATCCGTCGATACGCTCTATGATGTCGCCCGCGCGTAGCTCTGCTCGTGCAGCAGGGCTGTAGGGGTCTACAGCCAGCACCACGGGGCGGGCATTGCCCCACGACTGCGAGGAGCTAATACGCCATTCTAGTCCGAGACGGCATTCCTGAGCCAGCGCAGGGCTAAGGCTTGCGACCAGGAGGACGAGGGCGAGGATGAGTTTGCGTGATAGAGTCATTGTCTGTCTTATGCTAAGAGGTGGGAGCGGGAGGCGAGCAGGTCGCAGGCAAAGCGTAGAGCCTGGGCTGTAGCTTCGTCTGCCATCTCTGAGCGCGTACCGCTGAGGGTGAGCTGATGGGTCTCGGTCACCCCGTCGAGGCAGATACCGATATAGACCCGTCCGATGGGTTCGCTCGGCGTGCCTCCCGTAGGGCCGAGGTAGCCCGTGGTAGCGATCCCGAGGCGCGCCCCAAGGCGGTGAGCAATGCCCTCTGCCATCTGCTGCGCCACGACGGCACTGACTGCCGTGTGTGCCTGCAGAGCTGAGCGTGAGACGCCCACGAGGGCATGCTTCTGCTCGTCGCTGTAGCACACGACGCCCGAGGCGTAGACCTGCGATGCCCCTGCGACATCGGTCAGAGCCACCGCGAGCCGTCCGCCTGTACAGCTCTCGGCTGTGGCGATCGTGATCTGTGGAGTGGCACGGCAGCAGGCGTGAATGCGCTGGGCGAGGGTCGTCATCTCGAGGGAGGAGGTTAGGCTGTGGCGGTGAGAGAGGCTACAGGATCAGTTTACATCGTTACACGAGCATAGGGCGCGGTGTCCATCCCTGCGAATGCTCCGTCTAGATAGCGGAAGTAGCCATTCATCGCTACCATCGCAGCGTTGTCTGTCGTATAGGCGAACTTCGGGATGAATATCTTCCACCCATAGCGACGGGCATGGTCGGCGAAGGCCTCGCGCAGTCCCGTATTGGCAGATACCCCACCAGCTACGGCGACGTGCTTGATGCCTAGGTCCTTGCTCGCCTGTCGGAGCTTCTTCATCAGGATCTCGATGACTGTCGCCTGCAAGGAAGCTGCTAGGTCTGCCTTGCGCTCCTCGATGAAGTCGGGGTTCTCCTTCAGAGCATCGCGCAGGGTGTAGAGGAATGAGGTCTTGAGCCCACTGAAACTGTAGTCGTAGCCTGCCACCTGCGGACGGGCGAAGCGGAACGCCTTAGGATCGCCCTCGTTGGCCAGTCTATTGATGACAGGACCACCAGGATAGCCCAGCCCCATGACCTTGGCGCACTTATCGAAGGCTTCGCCCGCGGCATCGTCTATCGTCTGTCCGATGATCTCCATCTCGCTGGGCGACTTGACGAGGATGATCTGTGAGTTGCCTCCCGAGACGAGCAGGCAGAGGAAGGGAAACTCGGGCGAAGTATGCTCCTCCCCCTCTTCCTCGATGAAGTGCGCCAGCACGTGAGCGTGCAGATGATTGACCTCCACCATAGGGATGCCGAGGGAGAGGGCTAGACCCTTGGTATAGTTCACCCCCACGAGGAGCGAACCCATCAGCCCTGGTCCACGGGTGAAGGCTATGGCGTCCAGGTCACTTGCCTGCACGCCTGCCCGAGCGAGTGCTTCGCTCACCACGGGGACAATATTCTGCTCGTGCGCCCGTGACGCCAGCTCTGGCACCACACCGCCATAGGCTGTGTGAACCGCCTGCGAAGCGATGACATTGGACAGGAGCTTCGTCCCACGCAGGACGGCAGCCGAGGTATCATCGCACGAGGTCTCTATGCCGAGGATGAGGGCATCGGGACGGGGCGTATAGGATTGTTTCATCTCTGTTCTTTCTATTGGGTAGACTCCCCTAGGCCGAGAGCCTCGAGGATGATCTGTGTGGCACCGAGCTGGCTACGCACGACCGCCTCCGAGGCTTCGGAGGCAGAGCGTCGCACCTGCTCGTCTGTGAATAATAGCCCGAGGTAGCGCGCCACGTCGCTCTCGGTCTCGGCTACGAAGGCAGCCCCATGCTCAGCGAAGAGCTTCGCCTCGCGAAACTTCTCCACCCGTGGCCCCATGACCAGCGGTTTGCCGTACACGGCCGCCTCCACCGTATTATGTATTCCCTTGCCGAAGCCCCCACCGATATAGGCGACATCCGCATAGCGGTAGAGACCTGCCAGCAGACCGAAGCTATCGATGATGAGACATTCGTAGGGGGTCTCGTCACCCGCACGCACCTTGCTAAGCCTTGCCGTGGGGCGCGTGATCTGAGATTCTATATAGGTCAGACGCTCCTCGCCTATCTCGTGCGGTGCGACGACCAGCCCGACCTCGGGGTGGGCATTGATGTAGTGAGCGATCGCCCGCTCATCTTCGTCCCAGGAGCTACCAGCGACGACGAGATACAGCATCCGCTCTCGGAGCATAGCGACCTCGGGGATCTCGCACGCCCCTGCGGCTATCGCTCGCGCTCTATCGAAGCGCGTATCGCCTGCCACCCCTGCGTGGTGCACGCCGTAGCGTGCCAGCAGATCGACCGAAGCTGTGTCCTGCACCCATAGGTAGTCGAAGGCATGCAGGAGACTACGATACCATCCGCCCCAGGGCTTGAAGAAGAGCTGACGCTCGGCGAAGATCGCCGAGATGAGGTACGTCCGCACCCCACGCCTACGCAGCTCCGTGAGCATGAGTGGCCAGAAGTCGTACTTGACGAAGACTGCCATCTCCGGACGAGCTAGATCAAGGAACCGACGCACAGCCCCCGGCGTATCACTCGGCAAGTAGACGACGCAGGCAGCACCCGCATATTCGTGGCGCACCTCATAGCCCGAGGGGCTAAAGAAGCTCACCAGCACCTGGTACTCGGGATGAGCTTTGCCGATCGCCTCTATCAGCGGGCGACCCTGCTCAAACTCTCCGAGTGAGGCAGCGTGAAACCATATGGTTCGCTTCGACGGATCAAGCCGCTCGCGCAGTCTCTGCTCTGTCTCGGCACGTCCCGAGAGCAGTCGCCGAGCCTTCGCATTGCGCCACGAGGCGAGCCGAAGCCCCAGCTCCATCATATAGCCCGCTAGGGCATACAGTACGCGCATCCCGACTATCCGAGTGTCGCGATGGCGCGCTCTAGGCGTGCGATCGTCTCAGCACGCCCCAGCAGAGCGGTAATATCAAACATATGCGGCCCCTTGCTCTCGCCTACGATCGCCAGGCGGAAAGCGTTCATCACCGCCCCGAGACCATAGCCTGCCGACTCGATCCAGCCCTTGACGGCGGTCTCAGTCTCGTGGCTAGGGAGCGACTCGGGGAGTTGCTCGAGGACAGAGACCAGTTCGCGCATCTGAGCGGGCGTATCTTCCTTCCAGCGCTTGGCGACCGTCTTCTCGTCATACGCCTCGGGCGCGCAATAGAAGAAGCGTGCCTGCTCCCACAGCTCTGGGATAAGCTGTGAGCGCTCCTTGACCAGTGCCACTACCGAGGCGACATATTCGGCACTAGCCGATACCCCCTCACGCTCGAGAATAGGCATCACCAGCCGTGCCAGCTCGCTGTCGGGTGTGGTCTGGATATAATGTTGGTTGAACCATCGACCCTTGTTGTAGTCAAACTTCGCCCCTGCCTTACTGCACTTCTCCAGACGGAATAGCTCGATGAGCTGTGCCATCGACAGCACTTCGTCCGCATCGCCACCGGGGTTCCATCCCAGCAGGGCGACGAAGTTCACCACCGCCTCGGGCAGATAACCGCTCTCGCGATAGCCCGATGATACCTCTCCGCTATTGGGGTCGTGCCACTCGAGGGGGAAGACGGGGAAGCCTAGGCGATCGCCGTCGCGCTTGGAGAGCTTGCCATTGCCATCAGGCTTGAGCAGAAGGGGCAGGTGTGCAAAGCGAGGCATCGTATCCTCCCAGCCGAATGCACGATAGAGCAGGACGTGCAGAGGTGCACTGGGGAGCCACTCTTCGCCACGGATCACGTGCGAGACCTCCATCAGGTGGTCATCGACGATATTGGCTAGGTGATAGGTGGGCAGATCGTCGGCACTCTTGTAGAGTACCTTGTCGTCGAGGATGGACGAATTGAAGCTCACCGCTCCGCGAATGAGGTCATCGACCACGACCTCCTGACCGCCCTCAATGCGAAAGCGCACCACGTACTGCGTCCCGCCATCGATCAACGCCTGCACTTCGTCTGCAGGCATCGTCAGCGAATTGCGCATCTCGAGGCGTGTCGTAGCATCGTACTGGAAGTTCGCCACCGCTGCGCGTTTGGCATCCAGCTCCTCGGGCGTGTCGAAAGCTATGTACGCACGTCCCTTGTCTAGAAGCTCCCGCACATACTGGCGGTAAATATCGCGTCGCTCGCTCTGGCGGTAAGGTCCATACTGCCCGCCATAGCTCACGCCCTCATCGAAACGAATGCCGAGCCACTCCAGAGCCTCGATAATATATTCCTCGGCTCCTGGCACGAAGCGCTGACTGTCTGTATCCTCGATGCGGAGGATCATATCTCCGCCATGCGCCTGGGCGAAGAGATAGTTGTACAGAGCGGTACGCACACCGCCGATATGTAGCGCGCCCGTGGGGCTAGGTGCGAAGCGTACCCGCACCTTTCGTTCACTGAGATTCATATTTTGATCTGTCTCTATGAGAATATTCTATATCTACGTTTCCTTATACTGACGCCTGCCCCATTGCTTTCGCCCTCGAGGCGAAGGATCTAGACACAATGCGCCAAGTACAAAAGTACGAGTTTCTTCCCAAAATCTCCCCCGACCGCCTCACATCTATCTCCCCGTCGCCCCACCTCGAGGCACCGAGAGGACAGCGACAGCCCACTTCTCTCCTCCTCCGTCACCACGCCACCGCCCCAGAGAGCCTCATCACCGCACAGTGAAGCCACCCATTCCGCCCCTCCCTACTGCCCTGATTATCAAACGATAGCATATTCTCCGAAAAATGATAGACCTTTTTACCGAAAAACATCGATGTTTTTCGGTAAAATGATGGATGTTTTTGCCCAAAAACATCCATCATTTTCGAGGAAAACATCGATCAATTTCAGAGAAAAGATCTATCATTCTAGACGAGCCACTAGGAGACCCTACAAAAGAGCTACCAGCTACCTGGTTCATAGACCAAGGCAGCTGGCAGTTTGCTGTTAGCTATTGCCCACCCCAAGAGAGGTGGCGCACACCGCTAAGGTTGATTGTATGGCACGAAGCGCTGACGCGTCGCACGATTCTTGAACGGACGAATGGGGAAGGAGAATGAGCTCCACCTAATACCATTGAAGGCTGGATATTCGCCTTCTCTGTCATTTGGGAAGTCTGGAATCGCTATGTCAGAAGCGTAGCGTATCATCGCTAGGTTCGTAAGCACCCCATTGCGCTCGGGGCGATAGGCAGAGAGATCGCCCTGGGTGATATCAGACTTATAGCTCGTACTGAGCATTATCGTACCATGTCTACCGATCAAGTATGGTCTGCCATTATAGATATACCCAGTCAGAGGGAGTATGCGATAAGCTTCATCTTCCACTGGGACAGACTGCGCGTCCCACCAGTCCTTATTGGCAATATCGGCAATGGTAAGCGTCGAGGCTGGACCGAGATAGCGTGCTGTGATGACTAGTGCCGGCTGGTCTATGCTGTTCTCTGGACCAATCGTTGGCGCAAACTCATAGCGCCAAGCTGAGAGAAACAGATTCCGTTCGGTCGTACGCGTCGTTCTAGACCAACGCAGAGCATAACCGACACGTGCGCCAGGGAAAACAGAGGACTCATTGGTTAGAGCTGGATTATACACATAGATTGCCTGGAAGCCTAGATCTCGGTTATTGATAAAGTTATTCCACAGATCTTCCACTTTCCATACCGCATCGGCTGGAGTCGTCGCTGTAGGTGGTACAAGACCCTGCTGAGCCCGAACATATGCGACATGAAGGTGCGTATCAGAGCCGAGAATCCCGCGCACTTCCTCCAGGCCAGGGACATGCCAGCCTGCAGGAATCTTCCCGACAGCATTACGCTCAAGGTTAATTGCACTCTGTTGAGGAGAGGTACCGAGAGAGCCATCAGCATTAGCGAAGAGCTCTCCGAGATTGTAGTACTTCGCGGTGTTTACTCCAGCAGAGTTCAGATAGAGATTGTCCTCGGCAAAGGTATTATCAGCAGAGAGATTGGTCTTTGCCATATACTCGAGTGCCATAGGCGGGCGCTTGATGATAGACTCCACTCGGTAGCTCTTGCCACTAGTGGGGCGAACGGCAGAGAAGAATGTCTGATGTCTATTGACAGTACTATTCGTGATCACCCTACCAGTCTCATCAAGTGCGTCCATAACGAGATACACTCCAGTGAAGGGGTCTGACGCCGCACTAGCAGTAGCCGAAGGCATTGCCCAGGTGAGGTAGTACATCTGATTGTCCGCTGGCGTCTTATTTCTCCAGGCTCCCGCCGGTGTACCTTCGATCGCCTTACCAAAGATCTCAGGCGTGGCAGCACCCGCGCGGTTGACAAGTGTATAGTCCTTACTCCATGCATCTGCAGGACGCTCTATAAAGCCGCTTAGAACACCCGCCTTCGCCTGCTCGTCAGCCTCCCACGTAGGCATACCACCAGCGGTAGGAGCAGAGGGAACGAACTTGCCCGAGAGCGACATGACATTAGAGAGCATACGGATCTGTCGCACGCGCCAGCGCGTGTACATTTCATTAGTAATGTGGTGACGGAGTACGACACCCTGGGGCTTAAACTGCACTGACGAAGGGATACGCAGAGATGCAACGCCCTCTACGTTCACCACATTGAGCTTAGTCCATGGGAAGACAAATGGGATACTGAGAGGAAGAGCCGTGCCAGTACCTGCCTTAGCTCCGAGAGCCGTACTAGGATTGAACGTCACTTCCCCCGTCGTAGCATTAAGCCTACCGCCGACAATCCCCATGATGTACCAGTCACCAGAGCCTGCGGCTAGAGGATCTTCACCAGTAACTAGGTTGAATGCCTGATCCTTGTCATAGCTATAGGTTAGCGTGTTACCGGGACCTCTGCGCCATCTTAGAGTAACTGCCGTCACCTGGCTTGACGTCGTACTGCGAATAAAGCAGTGGACATTTACAAAGTCTGTAGGCAACGAAAGAGATGCACTCCCGTCGGTCGCCACGGTAAAGAACGTACGGAGATCTCCGTACTCATATTCAGCCTCAGCGTCTAGCGTGACAGCCGCTCCGTCATAAGCCACGGTGTCAACAGTCGTCTTGGTAAGCACATCCTCATTGCTACATGCACCAAGGACGAACGCTGAAATCAGGAGCAGCAAAGCTCTCTGAATCACAATTCTACTCAACATCTATCTAAAATCCTTCTTGATTTAATACGATTGGTCTATTTACAGAGTGAATCTCTCCAGACAGACACGCGGGAATATCCCCTAGTCTGCAGAAAGATTTCGTGCTAGGCACACCACCTCTGCATAGATCTGCTAGAGATCTCCTGCGTCCTCGAAGTCTTCGATACTACCCTCTGCAGAGAGTGTAGCAAGAATATTCAGTGTCACGAGATCCAATTCCTCAGCCACAGGGGGCTGATACGCTAAGCGCATAAGCTCTATACTCATATCTTTCTTGCCGATATTATATCATTCTTGTCCTGGATTGCAGCAAAAGTCCTACCTCTCGTCTTCCCAGCTCTCTCGATCTAGAGCTAACCTCATGACCTAAAGAACTCATCACATTGAAGAATCCCGTGTCTAAAGGAGAATACTTTCATGCCATTCCGGGGACAAAGGTAATCAAAATTCACAAGACACATAACACTTATCAGATTATTTCGACTAAATTCACATATAACCCCCCAAAGAATAACCCTCTCTCCCCAGAATTTTCACACCAAACAGCCCTAAACAAAGATTTACACGCCGAAAATCCTCCAGGATAACAAACTAGTCTATATGCGTTTGTCCCCAAACATATCCGACTATACTCCATCCCGCACCCTGCCTCTCCCCCCTTTGACATAATTCGAGAAGCCAATCACACCATCAATCCAAGCTATCACTTGATCTCCACTGGACACCCCCCGATCTTTACCCGAGGGCACACCACACAGACGATCGACCAGCTACCTCGTCTCTATAGACTAAGATAGCTGGTCGATCGCGCTTGATCCGTGCGAGAGCTCCGAACCGAGGGATTACATCAGAGTGATACGCTGACGTGTGACACGCCCCTTGAATGGACGGATGGGAAACGCTAGCTGGCTCCAGCGAAGTGGCTCAGCATTGGTATACGCGGGGTAGTCAATCCCGCGCACATCGGGGGTAAATCCAAACTCCGCAGGACTGGCAAGGGTATAATAGAGAATATCAGCATTGGTACGCACGCCCATTCGCTCTGGACGGAAGATCGTTAGGTCACCCTGCCTCAAAAGCTCAGTTTCTGCCTTGTAGCTTGTATTGAGCATCATCACACCATGCTTCCCGAGTCCATGGTTTCGTCCTTTGTACTGATACCCTGCCATCGGGAGGATCCTCTGTACCTCGTCCTCCACGAGAATCGACTGTGCTAGCCACCAAGCCTTGTTAGCAATATCTGCAATGGTGAGCGTCGAGGCTGGTCCCAGGTAGCGGGCAGTAATCACGACGCCAGGCTGATCGACCCCAGTATTACCAATATTGGGGACAAACTCATAGCGCCACGCTGAGAGAAATAGATCCTTGCGCGTATTGCGCTGGTCCTGTGGACGCGTCGAGGTCTCCGAGACTTTATTGATAGAGGACCAACGCAGAGCATAGAGCACCCGTCCGCCTGGGAACGTAGTCGACTCTGTCTTATTGGCAGCGTCATAGACACTGATAGAGTAGCAATCTCTGTCGATCGTCTCCGTGAATGTGTTGATATTCGGCTCTGGGAACTGGCTCCAAGCAGCTGTCGCTGGCGTACGCGCCACGTTGCTCACCAGCGTCTCCGTCCCTAGGATGCCACGAGCCTCGTTCATCATCGGGAGGTGATAGCCCTCGGGCATAACGGAAAGGAGGTTCGATGCAAGATTCGCCTGGCTCTCCTCCAAGGTCTGAGTTTGCCCAAAGAGGTCATAGTTCTTGAAGTACTTTCCCGTCGAGGTATTAGGAGCCGACATATAGTCATGCGTAGTAGCAAAGGTCTTGTTCCCAGAGAGGTTGTACTCTGCCATATATTCCAATGCCATCGTTGGTCGCTTGATCAGGGACTCCACGCGATACATCTTACCTGCCACTGGACGGACGCTAGAGAAGAACGTCTGATGAGCCGCCACAATACTTTTCTCCACCTCCACATCGGGATCCGTCTCATTGATCTTATCCCGAAGCGCAACCATCTCTAGAAATACCCCCGTAAATGGATCCGTCGCGGAACCTACAGCAGCACCAGGCATCGCCCACGTCAGGTAATACATCTTGTTGTCCTGCGGAATGGGAGTCGTCCAGCAGCAACCATCCTTGACCGAAGGCTTCCCTCGCTCAAAGATCTCCGTCGTCGGGGTCACTCCATCAGACTTCGCGAGCGTATATACCTGCCTCCACATATGCGCAGGGCGCTCTACGATCGAGGCGTGTCCTGCATCTGCACTCGTCCCCGAGGGAGTCCATGTAGGCATAGCTCCGACAGCAAGTGCGGGAGGTACAAATTTCCCCGCGAGCGACATTGTATTAGAGACGACGCGTAGGTTCTGCACACGCCAGCGCGTATACATGGCATTGGTAATATGGTGGCGAAGCAGAATGCCCTGAGGCTTAAACTGCACAGACGAAGGGAGACGCAGAGAAGCGACACCCTTGACATTCACCACATCGAGCTTAGTCCATGGGAAGACGAATGGAATATCCATCTTAGCCGCTTGACCCGAACCAGCCTTCACACCGACCGCTACAGTCGGTTCGAAGGCGACCTCGCCATTATTCACATTAAGTACACCACCGATAATACCCATGATATACCAGTCACCTGAGCCTTCAGCTAGAGGATCTGCCCCCGTAATGAGGTTGAATGATTCATCCGTGAAGGCGTACTCGAGCTTATTCTCCCCCGCCCTACGCCAATGAAGCGTGACGGCGCTGACACGATTAGACCGACTACTGCGAATGAGACAATGCACATTCACGCCTTCCTCCGGGAGAGAGAGGCTACTACTCCCATTATCCGCAATGGTATAGAGTGTACGCAGATCACCATACTTGCCCTCTGCTTGTAGCCTGACGGTAGCACCATCATAGGTTACAGAGTCTATCGGGGGCTCTACTGTAGTAAACCCTTCCTCCTTGCCGCAGGACACAAATATGAAGGCTAAAAGAAAGAAGAGGAGTATCGTCTTGGGGCGTACGATTCTAATCGACATTGGTCTAGCTGTATTCAGTTTTAGAGGGTAATCAGGCTCGGAGGCTACATCCTCCAGGACAAACCAAGAGGCCTCTCTCGGTCTGCACAAAGTTTCGCTTCGAATGCTGCCCTAGGCAGCTTAGGCTACAAATCTCCTCCGTCCTCGAAATCTTCGATGCTTCCCTCTGCAGAGAGCGTAGCAAGAAGATTGAGCGTCACGAGATCGAGCTCCTCAGCCTGTGAGGGCTGACACGTAAGCCGTACAAGTCCCATATTCATATTCTAACATATCATGTCAACATCCCTAAGGACATAGCGCAAATTACATTGTATATTTTCACACATCTCCCAGCCTTGAGCAAACCTTCCGATTCTCCGAACACACCATATTGGCAAGTTCTTGACTTGAAGAAGTCACTATCACGTTATTCTGACTGCAAAGATACACAAAACCCACAACAAGACACATATCCATCGATTTATTTTTCATTCGATTACATCAAAGATTCACAACAATTCCTGCACAATATTACCATTCCTACACAGCATCTAGCCCCATATCATCGCGCCTTCCATCGACATCAAAAAGACAGCTCTGCAGAAATCCAACCACCCACCGTGCCAGAGCTCAATCACCTCTCTAGAGGCAATAGAACATTCCTCCGAAAATGATAGATCTTTTCCCCAAAAAACATCTATCATTTTCCCAAAAAACATCCACCATTTTCCCGAAAAACATCGATGTTTTTCGGGAAAAAGTCCTATCATTTTTTCGGCACGCTCAATCTTCTAAACACAAGCATCTTAGCTGACCTAGATCCGAGATGCTATCCGACAAAATCGAGCGATGCCATGGCGAAAGAGAGATAGACCCCTACAGAGCAAAGGAGGCAGAAGGCAATAAAAGACGCAGGGCGCTCCACCGATTTGGTGGAGCGCCCTGCGGGCTAGAGTGAGCGTGAGATTACTCGGCTGAGGTCGTCTCTGCTGCAACTTCGGCTGACTTGCCAGAGCTACGACGTGAACGACGCGTCTTAGGAGCAGCAGCCTTCTTGTCAGCAGCACCCTTGAGCATGTTCTCGTTGAAGTCTACCAGCTCGATGAAGCACATTGACGCATTGTCACCAAGACGATTGCCCGTCTTGAGGATACGCGTGTAACCACCAGGACGATCAGCTACCTTGGCAGCTACCGTGCTGAATAGTTCCTGTACAGCATACTTGTTCTGAAGCTCGGAGAACACCATACGACGAGAGTGCGTGCTGTCGTCCTTGCTACGGGTGATCATAGGCTCTACATACACACGCAGGGCCTTAGCCTTGGCAAGTGTAGTGAAGATGCGCTTGTGGAGGATCAGCGAAGCAGCCATATTAGAGAGGAGCGCCTCACGATGAGCCTTCTTGCGACCCAGGTGATTGAATTTCTTATTATGTCTCATCTGAATTATTCTTTATCTAGTTTGTACTTACTAACATCCATACCGAAGCTGAGGTTGAGGTTCGCTAGAAGCTCATCGAGCTCCTCAAGCGACTTCTTACCGAAGTTGCGGAACTTCATCAGCTCACCACGCTCATAGCCTACAAGTTCGCCAAGCGTTAGGACGCTGGCAGCGTTGAGACAGTTGAGGGCGCGCACAGAGAGGTCTAGATCCTTGAGCTCCGTCTTGAGGAGCTTGCGGAGCTGGAGTACTTCTTCGTCGAAGTCGTCCTCCTCTTCCTCTGTGTGTGGGGTGAGCTCGATCTCTATCGTTTCGTCGCTGAAGAGCATGAAGTGCTCGATCAGGATGCGCGCAGACTCCTTCAGAGCATCCTGTGGATGAATGCTACCATCGGTAGCAATCTCGAGGATGAGCTTCTCGTAGTCCGTCTTCTGACCCACACGATAGTTCTCCGTGAAGTACTTGACATTACGGATAGGCGTGTAGATAGAGTCGATAGGGATCAGGTGAATATCAGAGCTCTCACCTTGCTTCTCATCAGCAGGTACATAGCCGCGACCCTTGTCGATCGTGATCTCGATCGTGAAGCCGTACGCCTCATCGATGTTGCAGATCACAAGCTCGGGGTTGAGGACGCTGAAGCTAGAGAGCTTCGCATCCATGTCTCCAGCCACGAATTGCTTCTGACCAGAGATCGCCAGCGTGATCGTCTCCTCCGTAGCATCAGCCACGCGAGGAGCGAAACGAACCTGCTTGAGGTTCAGGATTATGTTAGTAACATCCTCCAAGACACCCGGAATAGTAGCAAATTCATGATTTACGCCCTCGATCTTGACAGAAGAGATGGCGTAGCCTTCGAGTGAGGAAAGGAGGATACGACGTAGGGCATTACCGATAGTGATACCATAGCCCGGCTCGAGTGGGCGGAACTCAAACTTAGCGTATGAGCTCGTCGCCTCCATCATGATGACATTTTCGGGCCTCTGAAATGCTAATATTGCCATGTGAATATAGGATTAAGGTTACTTAGAATACAGTTCTACGATCAACTGCTCCTTGATGTCTTCGGGAATATCAGCACGCTCAGGGATGTGGAGATACTTACCGCTCTTGCTAGCAGCATCCCATTCAAGCCAAGCGTACTTGCTGTGGCTGAAGCCCGTGAGGCTGTCCTCGATTACCTCGAGGCTCTTGCTGCGCTCACGTACACCTACTACCTGACCAGGCTTGAGGGTGTATGAAGGGATATTCACCACCTGACCATCTACTACGATGTGACGGTGAGACACGAGCTGACGAGCAGCAGCGCGGCTACGAGCGAGACCGAGACGGAACACTACGTTGTCGAGACGGCTCTCGAGAAGCTGAAGGAGGATTTCACCCGTTACACCCTTCGTACGGCTAGCCTTTTCGAAGAGGTTGCGGAACTGCTTCTCGAGCACACCATAGGTGTACTTCGCCTTCTGCTTTTCCTTGAGCTGGATACCGTATTCGCTCGTCTTGCGGCGACGGTTGTTACCATGCTGTCCGGGAGGATAGTTCTTCTTGCTAAGAACCTTGTCAGCACCGAAGATGGGCGCACCCAGCTTACGGGCAATCTTGGATTTTGGGCCTGTATATCTTGCCATTTTGTTCTGTATTTAATTGCAGATGCGAGGGAGAGTGCCTGTCGTCTAGCGGGAGAGATACCTCGTAGTGCAGCCGCGATCGGATATGAGGAGAGGGTAATATGAAAGTATAGCCAATCTAAATCACCGTCCGAGGTCTCCGTGGTCTGCTAGCGCGAGGGCGTTGCTCTATCTCGTCGTTTGCTCTGCTTGTTAGTTAATACGTCCTACTAATGCTGACTAAGGCTTGCGACGCTTGGGAGGGCGACATCCGTTGTGAGGCAGTGGAGTTACGTCGATGATCTCGAGTACCTCGATGCCTTCGTTGTGGATGGTACGGATCGCAGACTCACGACCGTTACCTGGACCCTTCACATATACCTTTACCTTCTTGAGGCCAAGATCCTTTGCGACCTTAGCACAGTCCTGAGCTGCCATCTGAGCAGCATAGGGCGTATTCTTCTTGCTGCTGCGGAAGCCCATCTTACCAGCGCTTGACCAGCTGATAACCTGTCCATCTGCGTTAGCAAGCGAGATGATGATATTGTTGAAGGAAGAGTGGATGTGAGCCTGACCCACAGCGTCTACACGTACGACCTTCTTTTTTGCTACTGTTTTCTTTGCCATAATGACCTAGATTACTTACTGGATTACTTAGTCGCCTTCTTCTTGTTGGCAACAGTCTTCTTCTTACCCTTACGAGTGCGAGCATTATTCTTAGTGCTCTGACCACGCAGGGGCAGACCGATACGATGACGCACACCACGATAGCAGCCGATATCCATCAGACGCTTGATGTTGAGCGAAATCTCGCTACGAAGGTCACCTTCTACCTTGTAGTCAGTACCGATCACCTCACGGATAGCGGCAGCCTGATCGTCCGTCCAGTCCTTCACCTTGATGTTGGGATCAACACCAGCCTTGTCCAGGATCTTGGCAGAGCTGCTGCGACCGATCCCGTAGATGTAGGTCAAGGCAATTTCTCCTCGTTTGTTTTGCGGCAGGTCTACGCCGACAATTCTTATAGCCATACTGTTATATTACTATTGTTAGATGACATTAGCGTTACCCCTGACGCTGTTTGTACTTGGGGTTCTTCTTGTTGATCACGTAGAGGCGACCCTTACGACGCACGATCTTGCAGTCAGCGGTACGCTTCTTTAGAGATGCTCTTACTTTCATATCTTATATAGTGTTATTTGTATCTGAACGATATTCTGCCTTTGGACAGGTCGTAGGGAGACATCTCTACTTTCACTCGGTCTCCGGGGAGGATCTTGATATAGTGCATGCGCATCTTGCCCGAGATATGGGCAATGATCTGATGACCATTCTCAAGCTCTACACGAAACATTGAGTTGGATAGAGACTCTAGGACGACACCGTCCTGTTCGATTGCAGCTTGTTTCGACATATTACTTTTGTACTCTGATTTAGAATTCTCTTTCTCCCAAGACCTCTGCGATGAAGTCGAACGAAGACAGGATATCCGCCTTGCCATCCCGCACAGCCACACAGTGCTCGAAATGAGCGCTAGGCTTGCGACTCTTGGTCAAGATCGTCCATCCGTCTCGTGCCATCGTCACGTTCTTGCTCCCGATATTGATCATCGGCTCGATGCAGATGCACATGCCAGAGCGAAGCTCCGTACCCGTACCACGGCGACCATAATTGGGCACCTCGGGTGACTCGTGCATACTCTGACCGATACCGTGCCCTACTAGCTCACGCACGACATGATAGCCGCGCTGCTCGCAATAGGTTTGGACGGCATTGCCGATGTCGCCGGTACGTTTACCTGCTACCGCCTGCTCGATACCGATGTATAAAGACTCTTTGGTCGTGCGCAGCAGAGCGCGCACTTCCTCAGAGATCTCACCCACGGCGAAAGTATACGCACTATCTCCAGTGAAGCCTGCGAGCTTGGTGCCGCAGTCCACAGATATAATATCGCCTTCGCGTAGGATCACCTTGTCCGAGGGCATCCCATGCACCACAGCGTCATTGACGCTGGTGCAGAGGCTACCAGGGAAGCCATTGTAACCGAGGAATGCTGGAGTAGCGCCGTTGTCACGGATAAACTCCTCCGCACGACGATCTAGCTGAAGCGTAGACACGCCTGGCTCGATCATCTTAGCAACCTCTGCGAGTGTGCGCCCCACAAGGAGGTTCGCAGCTCGCATGAGCTCGATTTCTTCGTCAGTCTTGAGATAAACCATCGTCTTAATATGCCGATACAGAACCCGTGCGTCCCTTGATACGTCCGCTCTTGAGCAGACCGTCGTAGCGACGCATTAGCAGGTGGCTCTCGATCTGCTGAAGCGTATCGAGGACTACACCGACGAGGATGATGAGCGACGTACCTCCGAAGAACTGAGAAAACTCAGGGGAGATATCGAAAGCATGAGCAAAGGCAGGCAAGATAGCTACAGCCGCGAGGAAGATAGCACCGGGAAGGGTGATACGGTCCATGATCGCGTCGAGATAATCCTTGGTAGCCTTACCAGGCTTCACCCCAGGGATGAAACCATTGTTTCGCTTTAGGTCGTCTGCTATTTGGGTGGGGTTGATCGTGATCGCCGTATAGAAATAGGTGAAGGCGAGAATCAGCACCGCGAAGATAACGTTGTACGTTACACTATGACCACTAGCAAAGCTCTGCAGGAACGGACTATTCTGTCCCCACTCCGTCAGACCAAGCAGACTGATGGGGATGAACATGATCGCCTGAGCGAAGATAATAGGCATTACGTTAGCTGAATTAACCTTCAGTGGGATATACTGACGAGCACCACCGTACTGACGCTGCCCCATGACACGCTTGGCATACTGCACAGGGACACGACGTGCACCCTGCACCAGTAGGATAACACCTGCGATGATCAGCAGGATCACGATGATCTCAACAAGCAGAGCCACTAGACCACCAGGGGTCGAGAAGCGAAGACCTGCTTCCTTGATGAAAGCCTGTGGCAGACGAGCGATGATACCCACCATGATGATGAGCGACACACCGTTGCCGAGGCCCTTGTCCGTGATACGCTCCCCAAGCCACAGTACGAACATACTACCTGCCGCCATGATGATGGTAGCATATACCTGGAACCATAGACCAGAAGGAATATGGGTGGCATTGGCAGCGTGAAGCTGTGAATTGAGGTTGATCAGATATGCAGGCGCCTGCACCAGCAGAATAGCTATCGTGAGATAGCGGGTCCACTGCTCTATCTTGCGACGACCGCTCTCACCCTCACGCTGCAGTTTCTGCATAGAGGGCACAACGATACCCGCAAGCTGCATAACGATCGACGCAGAGATATAGGGCATGATACCCAGTGCGAAAATCGATGCATTAGAGAACGCGCCTCCAGAGAACATATCCACCAGAGCCAGCACGCCGTCCTTAGCCTGTGCACTGAGCGAGGTTAGGTCAGCGGGGTTGATACCAGGGAGTACGATGTACGTCCCTAGTCGGTATATGATAACGAAGAATATCGTCGTGAGGATGCGCTGACGCAGCTCCTCAATGCTCCAGATATTCTTTAGTGTCTCGAATAAGCGCATAAGCCAGGGGAGATTTAGAGTTTGATAACCGAGCCACCAGCTGCCACGATAGCAGCCTCAGCGCTCTTGCTGAATGCGTTTGCCTCTACCTCTAGCTTAGCGGTGAGCGTACCGTTACCAAGGATCTTGATAAGTTCCTTACCGCTAACGAGACCTGCAGCCTTGAGCTCAGCCACAGAGATGCGGCTAAGGTTCTTAGCTTCGGCTAGAGACTGAAGCGTAGAGATGTTGATAGGAGCATACTCTACACGGTTGATATTCTTGAAGCCGAACTTGGGCAGACGACGCTGGATAGGCATCTGACCACCTTCGAAACCAATCTTCTTAGAGTAACCAGAGCGGCTCTTCGCACCCTTGTGACCACGGGTAGACGTACCACCGAGGCCTGAGCCTGGTCCGCGACCGATTCTCTTACGAGTCTTCACTGAGCCCTCTGCGGGCTTCAAACTTGATAGATTCATATCTCGTGTTCTGATTGATATTTATTATTCTACGATACGAACGAGGTGCTTGACAGCATTCACCATCCCGAGGATCTGGGGCGTGGCTTCGTGCTCTACTACCTGATTCATTTTCTTCAGACCTAGGGCATCGAGCGTTAGCTTCTGCACCTTAGGACTCTTGATGCGACTACGCACCTGCTGGATCTTAATCTTTGCCATTGCGATTTCGTTTCTTTATTACGATTTCGTTTCCTAATGGTTACTAACTCTCTGGACTAGCCCTTGAAGACCTTCTCTACCGATACGCCACGATGACGCGCGACCGTCAGAGGGTCACGCATCTCGCTGAGCGCCTGGATCGTTGCCTTCACGAGGTTGTGAGGGTTAGACGAGCCCTTGCTCTTAGCAAGCACGTCGTGTACACCCACGCTCTCTAGCACGGCACGCATAGCACCCCCTGCCTTCACCCCAGTACCGGCAGACGCTGGCTTGAGGAATACACGAGCACCACCGAATGCGGCGAGCTGTTCGTGAGGGATCGTTCCCTTGTGTACGGGAACGCGTACGAGATTCTTCTTTGCAGACTCTACCCCCTTGGCGATAGCTGCCTGTACTTCACCGGCCTTACCCAGACCCCAGCCTACGATACCATCCTCGTTACCTACCACGACGATAGCAGCGAACGTGAACGTACGTCCACCCTTCGTTACCTTCGTTACGCGGTTGATAGCTACGAGTCTATCCTTAAGATTTAGGTCGTTGGTCGCCTTTACGCGATTTTCGTTCTTTGCCATAGGGTATTAGAATTTAAGACCAGCCTCACGTGCAGCTTCGGCCAATTGCTTTACACGACCGTGGTAGAGATAACCATTGCGGTCAAATACTACTGTCTCTACACCAGCAGCGAGAGCAGCCTCAGCCACTGCCTTGCCCACGAGGGCTGCGATCTCCTGCTTGGTACCAGTAGCCTCAAGCTTGAGGCTTGATGCGTTAGCTAGCGTGCGGCCAGCCTCATCGTCGATTACCTGTGCGTAGATCTGCTTATTACTACGGAAAACCGTTAGACGGGGGCGTTCTGCCGTACCGCTGATCTTGCCGCGTACACGCGCCTTGATCTTAAGTCTTCTATTTTCTTTCTTTACCATGATTACTTCTAAGTTTTGAGCTTATGCAGCTATTTCAGTCTTAGGTTTATTACTTACCCGAAGACTTACCAGACTTGCGACGGAGCACTTCACCCTCGAACTTGATACCCTTACCCTTGTAAGGCTCAGGCTTGCGGAACGAACGAATCTTCGTACACACCTGACCGAGAAGCTGCTTATCAGCAGACTCGAGGATGATCAGTGGGTTCTTATTACGCTCAGTCTTGGTCTCTACCTTGATCTCGGGAGCGAGCTGGAGGTAGACATTGTGCGTGAAGCCGAGAGAAAGCTCAAGGAGCTGACCCTGGTTAGAAGCACGATAACCTACACCGACTAGCTCAAGGGTCTTCGAGAAGCCCTGAGATACACCAGTAACCATATTGTTGATGAGGGCACGATACAGACCGTGCATGCTACGCTCCTGGCGATCGTCACTATTGCGCTCTACCACTACGTTGCCATCCTCTATCTTTACGACGATACGAGGGTCGATGCTCTGCTTGAGCTCGCCCTTGGGGCCCTTCACCGTTACTACGCCTTCGCTCTGAGACACAGTAACGCCAGCAGGAATGCTGATGGGCAGCTTACCAATTCTTGACATTGTTTGTTTCCCTTACGATTAATATACGAAACACAGTACTTCGCCACCGACCTTCAGCTCACGAGCTTCCTTGTCGGTCATCACACCCTTACTCGTAGAGAGGATGGCGATACCTAGACCATTGAGTACGCGGGGCATCTCACGATAGCCAACATATTTACGTAGACCTGGACGAGACACACGCTTGAGCGCCTTGAGAGCGTTCACGCGACCTGTGCGATCGTACTTGAGAGCTACCTTGATAGAGCCCTGAGGACCCTCCTCTACAAACTTAAAGTTCAGAATGTAGCCCTTGTCAAAGAGGATCTTCGTGATCTCCTTCTTGAGGTTTGACGCTGGGATCTCAACCACTCTGTGGCCAGCCTGCACTGCGTTACGCAGACGCGTCAGATAATCCGCTATTGGATCAGTCATACTTTAATTGAATTAAATTGATACGGAACACCCGTACAATATTTAACATTAAACACTTACGCCTCTCATTCTCCTCCCTGTGCGACAGTGAAACGCACACTTCGGAGCATAAAAAGCGTACAAATGTACTACATTCTTTCCGAACCCACAAGACTTGACAGCAAAATTCTTATTCCTAGCTCTTTACGAAGCCCATTTTAGGGATCAGAAATTCCCAATGCTCACCCCTCTGCGACCCTGCACAATCCGAGAAACCACTCCCAATTGCCCACTGCCCGACCTCCATCTCCGAGCCTCTCAGCACAGCTTCATATGACCACACAGGGAGCGATCAGCAGCGAACACAACACACTCAGAACAAGTCAATTACATACCTCAGAAAAATGATGGATGTTTTTGAGCCAAAACATCGATATTTTTCCCCAAAAACATCAATGTTTTTCGGCAAAAACATTGATGTTTTTGGGGAAAAAGTCCTATCATTTCCCAGGATTAGTTCCTACGCTTAACACAGCCCTCTCCAAGAAACGAAAATTGCCTTGACCTCACACCGTGAGACCAAGGCAATTTCTACTTGTCGCAGGCGACGAATAGCCACCATTCAATCAAAAAGACCACGCGCAGGATAGTCGGCAAAGCACGCCAGCTCCCAGGGCTGACGCATTAAAAGCTGAGCACGGTAATTTGCTCGGGGGTGCTGCGACTAAGCTTCTTCTGCAGGCGAGGGATTGATAGCCCTGTTTTCTCCCTTAAATGCATCAAGATAAAGAGGTTAATCTTGAGGACA
>JBHACZ010000029.1:0-45042 GCA_041854825.1 Porphyromonas sp.
CATAGAGTGCCTGTATCTCGGCGTTCTCTGTGTAGGTGTCCATCTGAAGGGCGATCTTGCCCGATTCGAACGACAGACGAGCGATATAGAAGACCTTGCGCCAGTCATACTGCCCGATCATCTTATCGACTGCTGGCGCCCCGGCAGATAGCTCGTCACGCATCAGACCGAGCAAGTCTCCATAATTAACCACTGCACGAATATCTCCCTTGCGCTCGAGCATCTGGGTGAACTGTGGTGTGCCAATCATACTGGCCTTGCGATCTTGCGCCATCATCGCTTCAAGACGCTCCAGAGCCGAAGGCGCCGTAACCGAAGGATCTCGCTCCATATCTGTCAGCACGACGAAACGCTCCGAGTCGAATGCGATCGCCATAGGATTCTCAGGATCGAAGACATAGCGGAAGCCCTTGCCCTCCTCGATACGTGCGCGTAGCCCCTCGACCTTGATGATTCCCTCGATGACCTCGGCTAGCTTCTTCTCGTCACGCACCTTAGCGACGAAGCCGACATACCCCTTGGCACCATAGAAATAGATAGGCTCTGAGAACTTGAGCCCCGTTGCCTTGGGATCCTCAAACAGTGCGTCGAAGGTGCTATTCATATCCTCCTCGCCGCCACGACGGAGTTCGTCAAAGATCTGGTCAAAGACCTTCTTATTCTCGGGCGAAGAGAAGTCGCCCTTTTTCGCCAGCGACTCCAGGTCTACCGAGACTACCACGCTCGCATCGGCGGGGATGGACCTTGCATACTCGACATCCTGCGAGCAAGAGGATAGCCCCACGACCACGAGGGCTACGAGGAGCGCCCACGCGCTCCGAGCAAATCGTTTCACCATAATAGTTAGGATTGATGACATTACGTCGTTAATATCTATTTACCGCAAAGATAGCAATTTCCTCCCTAGACCGCTTTAGAGGCTGACCAGCAGGTAGCAGAGCCCCTAGACATTTAATCTGACCAAAGGCAAAGATTTAATCTCACATTAGCCCAATCCGCTCACACACAGACAACAACACACCTCCGCAAATCCACAAAGATTTAATCTCGACCCTCTCTCGAGTGAGACTTGATGCCCCAGCACCCGAGCGAAACGACGCGACACCGCCGAGATAAAAAGCAACTCCCCAGAGAAAAGAAGTCAAGATCACGACGTGAACTGTACAGACCACGACGTGAATTGTACAGGTCACGACGTGGTCTGTACAAAGCACGACGTGAACTGAAGAATACTTCCCCGCAGAGCCCCCTTTGCCTTGCCTTGGCTGATGGGATACTCTGCGGGGAAGTTGTAGCCTTGGATAAAGGCGGATGATACTTGCCTAATCGCGAAGCACTCGGGCGACTCCTGCCGTTAGGCGTGAGAGGTCATCAGGCTCCATAATGAAGGGAGGCATGAGGTAAACCAGGCGACCGAAAGGGCGTACCCAAACGCCCTCCTCGACGAAGCGACGCTGTAGTACAGCCATATTCACGGGGTCGTGCATCTCGACCACGCCGATCGCCCCGAGGGTGCGCACCTCCCGCACGCCACTTAGTTCGGCTAGAGGTGACAGCTCGGCAGTTAGCTGGGCTTCGATACTGCGCACGCGCTCCTGCCATGGGCTAGACATCAGCAGGCGCACGGAGGCAGCAGCCACGGCTGTCGCTAGAGGATTGCCCATGAAGGTCGGGCCATGCATGAAGCATCCCGCCTCGCCTGAGCATATCGTGTCGGCTATGGCGCGCGTGGTGATCGTAGCCGACAGGGTCATATATCCGCCCGTGAGTGCCTTACCAATGCACATAATGTCGGGAATGACATCTGCATACTCAGAAGCGAAGAGACGTCCCGTGCGTCCGAAGCCGGTCGCGATCTCATCGGCAATGAGCAGAATCCCCGCCTCACGGCACAGACGGCTCGCCTGCCGTAGGTACTTGGGATGGTAGAAGTACATCCCGCCTGCGCCCTGCACGATGGGCTCCAGGATAAGGGCAGCGAGCTCACGCCCATGCTCCTCGATGAGACGCACCAGGGGAATGAGGTCGGCTTCGTCCCACGCCCCGCCGAAGCGAGACTGCGGGCGAGGCAGAAAGTGCTGACGCGGGAGATTGCCCCCGAATAGACTATGCATGCCCGTCGTCGGGTCACAGACGCTCATCGCATGCCACGTGTCGCCGTGATAACCTCCGCTAAGGGTGGCGATGCGGTAGCGCCCGCCTTCGCCTCGGGCGGCTTGATACTGGAGTGCCATCTTGAGGGCGACCTCTACAGCGACCGAACCCGTATCGCCTAAGAAGATCGTATCCAGCCCTGCGGGCAAGATCTTCAGCAGTTCGCTCGCCAGATCAACGGCAGGCTCGTGCGTCAGCCCGCCGAACATGATGTGGCTCATCCGCTCCGCTTGTGCCGTAAGGGCGCGATTGAGCTCGGGGTGATTGTAACCATGGACGGCAGCCCACCAGCTACTCATGCCATCGATGAGCGTCTGCCCATCGTGCAGATGAATACGCACGCCCTCGGCACGCTCCACAGGGTAGACAGGCAGAGGGTCGATAGTCGAGGTATAGGGATGCCACAGATGCTCTCGGTCGAGGCGTAGGAGTTCGCTCGTCGTCATCATCTCTTTATCTATTAGCAGTATTTAGTCAGAGTGAGTAAGTGTCGGGCTCTAGCGATGTGGCAGAGCGGGATAGCAACACAGCCCTTCACCCGTTCCACCACACCGCTAGAGAACGTTAGTAGTCGTAGGCGACCTCCCAGTCTACCCCCTTATTTTCCATGCCCATCTCGGCGATCATCTCCATATCGGCTGCCGCCTGCTGACCGACAGTGGTAAGCAGGTCGCCCGTGATGGCACTATTGATCCCGCAGTAGATGGCACGGCGCTGCATCTCGGGCGAGAGCTGGGCGCGTCCACCCGAGAAGCGCAGGTAGGCACGAGGATTGACCAGGCGGAAGATCGAGATCGCTGTCAGGATCTCACGATCCGTCAGGGGCGTACTCTCCGCTAGAGGTGTGCCCGTGATGGGCTGAAGGATATTCATCGGGATGCTCATTGCCCCAAGCCTGCGCACATAGAAGGCTAGCTCTACCCTCTGCTGGGGTGTCTCGCCCATGCCGAGGATACCTCCGCTACAGATGCGCATACCGACACGGCGAGCGGCGGCAAGCGTCTCCTCCTTGTCTGCCTGCGTGTGCGTCGTGCAGAGCGAGGCGAAGTGACTGGGGGCGGTCTCCACGTTGCAGTGATAGGTCGTCACGCCCGCCTCGAAAAGCTTCTGTAGCTGATGCTCGCGTAGAAGTCCGAGCGAAGCGCAACATTTGAGCGTGGGGTTAGCACGCTTGATGGCGCGGTAGCTGATGCTGATCATATCTATCTCCTTGTCGCTCTGACGGCGACCGCTCGCCACGAGTGAGAAGCGTCCTATGCCCTGCTTGTGGTTGTAGGTCGCCTGAGCGACACACACGCTGGGACTGATAAGGCTATAGCGTTCGGCACTGGTGGCGTAGTGTCCGCTCTGAGCGCACCATTTGCAGTCCTCGGGGCAATTGCCACTCTTGGCATTGATGATCGAGCAAGTGTCGAAGCTATTGCCCATGAAGTGGCGGGTGATCTCGTGCGCCGCGTCATAGAGCGCCTCGGGGTCGTGATAGTCAAGCAGGGCGAGCGCCTCGCTCTCGGTGATCTCGCCTCCAGCGAGGATGCGAGCCTTGATCTCGTGAATCATTATTTCCGTTTTAATCTTAGTAGACGAAAGAGCGAGACCACACTGCCTAGTCTCCTCCTCAGAGGACAACATCGGCAGCGTGGTCTCGCTGTATTATAGGGTTAGGTCTGTGCCTGTCGGATAGGCTCGCCCGCAAGCGGAGCCATCACAAGCATTGTCTCTAGCTCAGTGACGACCTCGACAAGTCGATCTCGGTCGTCCGCATCCTCGGGAGCGAAACTTACCTCCTCGGTGCTGATACCCGTACGCAGAACTTGTGTCTTGCGCTCTAGGCTAGAGAGTACGCCCGCCGTCAGATGCCCGATGACTACATCACGCCCCAGTGAGCGGAAAGCAGCCGCGCCCATACGGCTCCAGCGTCTAAAGCATAGAGCCAGCTGACGGGTGGCAAATACTCGGTGTCTGCGCACAGCCTAATAAAAAGAAGTCTTGTCGCTTAGGTCGTGAACTACTTGGCCACGCGCTCCAGCCACTTCACCATCGCGAACATGAGTATCATCGAGATACCGCACACGATAGCGAATGCGCTCCACGTGATAGCCTGTGAAGTACCTGCATACATCTTCGCTCCGAGTACTAGTGAGAAGTTACCCACAGCGGTAGCACCAAGCCAGCAGCCCTGCATGAGACCCTGTAGATGCTTGGGAGACACCTTCGACACGAAAGATAGACCTAAAGGAGAAATGAAGAGCTCCGCCACAGTCAGTATGATGTAAACGCTGAAGAGCAAGAATGGAGTTACCTTCTGCTCTACGGGGAGACTACCCATCGCCTTAACCTCAGTGAATGAGGGAAGAGCAAGAGTAGACACCGTCATGATCACGAAGGCAAGAGCAGCGATACCCATACCGATACCGATCTTTCGTGGAGTAGAGATCACGATGCCACGACGCTCGAGCAGCCCGAAGATGAACATCACCACTGGAGTAAGGATTACTACCATCAGAGGGTTGGTAGACTGGAAGAGCTCAGCAGCGAACTTCCATTCGCCGATCTGAAGGAAGGTATAGTCACGCGCGAAGTAGGTCAGCGTTAGACCATTCTGATGGAATGAGAACCAGAAGAAGATCACGACAGCATAGACAGCAAATAGAGCCAGCAGACGCTGCTTGATCTCAGATGCAGATTCGCGAATCTCCTCTGCACTGATCGTGCTACCTTCCTGCGTTGCCTTAGCCTGTGGGTCTGGGAGAGTCTTCTTGTTTAGGATGAAGATAACCAGAGAAATGATCATCGCCACGATAGCTACAGAGAAGGCATAGTGGAAACCTGTATTGAATGCCTCTAGATATGTGCTAGCGAAGGTCGTCATGTCTGGCGTCACACCATTGGAAGCTTCAGTAGCAAGCTTGGTGAAGTTGCCATTGAAGACATCCTGGCTCATTGTGCCATTGATATACTGCCAGCAGAGACCTGGCAGGTCAGAGTTGTACAGGAAGCCCTGCGTCTTAACGAACCAGTCACGCACATAGGTAGCCGCGATCGGTGCGAAGACACCACCGATATTGATAAACATGTAGAAGATCTGGAAACCCTTATCTCGGTACTGCGAGTAGAGGGGATCGTCATACATCTGACCAACTAGAGCCTGGAGGTTACCCTTAAAGAGGCCATTCCCGAAGGCAATGATAAATAGGCAACCTAGAGCAATGTACTTCGTACTGACGAATGCAGGCACTGCGAGCAGTGCATAACCCAGGGTCATCACGATGAGACCCGCAATGATGGTACCCTTATAGTTCTTTAGTCGGTCAGCTATAAGCCCCCCTAGAAGAGCCAGGATGTAGATAGCACCATAGAAGATGGAGTAGATCCCGCCTGCCCCTTCCTCATCAAGACCAAACTTGGAGGAGAGAAAAAGGGTAAGAATCGCCATCATAACATAGAAGCCGAAGCGCTCGCCCATGTTGGCAAGAGCTGCAGGGACTAGTCCTTTAGGATGATTTTTGAACATTGTAGTGAGTATTGAGTGAATTAGTAACTATTTATCCCTTTTACGCCTACTCATTGGTCACACGGTCGAGTGCGCCAGTGGTGGGATCGAGGTAAACGGCAGTCGTGGAGCCGTCCTTGATATTGAGCATACGCCGAGAGAGGTACTGGATCGTACCGAGCTGGGTCAGCGGAAGGCGCGCACGCTGTAGGACGCGCCCTGAGAGCGTAAGGCGAACGTCTGCCGAGCCAGGGAGGTTGTAGGCGATACCCTCGAGCTTGTCGCGTTTTTTCTGCTCCGAGGCATCGAGTGCTGGAGCACGCTCTACGATCGAGAGATCGAGCTGCACGGGATCGCCAGAGAGATCATCGCTATCGACGACACCCCACTGAGGCGAGAAGCGAAAGACGATATGCCCCTCTACGCCTTCGGTCTCGGGCGTGAAGCGCCAAGTGTATAGCCGTGCGGTCGTCGTCGTGTCCCCGACGAAGAGGCGGGTCGTGCGGGCTTCCTCGGTACGCAGATGTCCGAGAGCAAGACGCATAGCCTCACCATCGCGGGGCATATTCTCTACCTCGCCTGTCACGACCGAGAGGACATTCTCGCGCAGCTCATAGATATATCCCGCTGCCACCTCAGCACGGCGCGCCTGTGTCGTGGCAAGGCTATAGTCGCGAGGAAGAGCTGGCATAGCTCTGTCGGGCATAACATTCGCGGGGACAGAGAGAGCAGGCTGCACGGGCGCTGGCTCTGCCGAACCATTGATGCTATAGAGGATATTACCCTTGCCGAGCTGAACGAAGGGAGCGACAGACTTCTTGTCAAAAGCCACGAGGTACTGACGCTCTGTATCTGCCACACCTACCACGCGCAGAGCAACGTCTGCCAGCTCATACGTGCGGGTCGTCTCAGTGATCGGAGCAATGCCTAGATACTTGTTCGCCCAGGGATGCAGCTCGCCCGGGGTCATCGTACGCTCCAGCACCACGGCAGAGATCTCGATCTCTGTACGTGGGAGAGCATAGACCACGCCATAGCCATTCTCGGCAGTGGCATAGTAGCGCTGCACGTCCGCCTGGGCATGCAGTCCTGTGGCGAAGCCTAGCACACACACGAGCGCGCCAAGCCCCTTCCAGAGTCTATATGGGGTGTTCATTATTGAGTTTCTTATCCTTATGCTCATATACTTATAAGGGCAAATCTACGAAAAAGAATGGGCATTGCCAAGCCCTGGGGCTACTTCGACAGCTCCACACGCTTCTTCCCCTCGAGGATGGTCATCCGTTTAATGGTGATGGGCTTCGTGGGGCGATCATCATCGTCAGTCTCCACGTGCTGGATCTTGTCTACTGTACGCCAGCCCTCTAGGAGTCTGCCGAAGATCGTATATTCGCCGTCGAGGTGTGGCGCTCCGCCTTGATACTTATAGACATCGCGCTGAGCATCACTGTACTCGCGCGGACGACGACGTACCTCCTCACGCAGGTCATATTCGGTGAAGTGCCTTCCTGTGACGATATAGAACTGCGATGCCGACGAGCGTCGTTCAGGATTAAGCTCGTCACTCGTACGCGCAGCAGCCAGCGCACCACGCTCATGAATGAACTCGGGGAAGCGAATCTCTGCGGGCAACGTCCCAGAGACAGAGTCGTCGGGCAGTTCCACGCCACGCCCTAGCCCACGCGTGAGTAGATTCCCCCCCTGTATCATGAAGCCCGAGATCACACGATGAAACTCCACGCCCTCGTAGTCCCCTGCTCGCACATGACTCAGGAAACTATCTCGGTGAATGGGTGTCTCGTTGTACAGCTCCACGACGAATTTGCCACGGCTCGTCTCCACAAGCACCTGCGTACGCTCAGCACTTCCTCCCGTCTGACTGCGGAGGGTAAGCCCAAGCCCTACTAGGGCAAGGAGGGTAAGTATAAGTCTATTCATATAGTCTGATGATAAATATCTAGTCGTTGATCCCCTAGGGGGAATAATCTATGGCTACAGCAGGCGCGGACGGCTGTCATTGGATGCGTCTGCCGTCGTGATGAATGCCTCGGAATCAAGCTCCAGCACACGGCTCTTAATGAGCTGTACCTGTCTGCGCTCGAGGATGAGGAAGATAACCTCACGCTCTGTCCCTTGATACATGCCCCTGCCGTGCAAGAACGTGCCACGCACCCCCAGCTCCAGCACCAGCATATCGCGTAGCTCCTGAGTTTTGCCGCTGATGATGAAGACTGACTTGAAGGGATTGGACGGCTGAAGGGTGTCCACCACCTTACCATAGATGAAGATCGTGATCCAGCTATACAATGGTACACGCCAGTCCCCGAAAGCGAGTAGCCCCAGGAGCACCACCACCGAGTCCACGATGATAATGAGGGTACTCACCTTGATATTCGTATAGGCAGATAGTACCCGTGCCAACGTATCCGTCCCTGCGCAGGTACTGTGCGCCATGAAGATCAAGTACACGCTCACTCCGAGGATCGCCCCACCGTAGAAAGCGCAGAGCAGAGGATCATCCGCCACGATAGGCTGTCCCTCTGCATGTATACTCAGTTCATTGGTAAAGAGAGCAGTCAGCACGAAGGTGATCACCGTCTTAACCGCTGTCATCCGCCCAAGGCTTCTCAAAGCGAGCAAGAAGAGCGGAATGTTAAACAGCAAGGCGATCGTCCCGATCTCAAACCACCGAGGCACGGTCTCCATAGAGGTGCGCCCGACATAATTGATCACGATGCTGAGGCCATATACCCCACCGGGGACGATATTGACTGGAGCGAGGAAATACGCGTACCCGACCCCCAGCAGGAACGAACCCACGATAATGAGGACGAGATCACGCACGAAGGCGAGATTAGATGACTTCATACACGGACGAATGCGCGCTATGCTATACGATTACGATTGACTCTGTGCGCTTCACCTTGCCCCTCACCCTAGGAGCAGTGGCTTAGCGTCTGTAAATATACACACATTACTCTATATTGCCATCGTCTCCATACGTCTCACAGGACAAAGGCATGAAGACATCTCCAGGGTAGCTCTCTCGCCCCACACCAAGGGGAAAGACCTGCCACGAGTTTTCCCGAAAACGTCCTACCGATTTCGCAGAAGCTCCCTAGGCTTTTCTCCTAGACATCCGTCCATAGATATAAATATAGTACTGTGCGCATACAAGTATAGTACTTTACTTATACGAATACAGTACTATATTCGTATAAGTAAAGTACTATATTTATAATCTTGTGCGGATGTATTAGCAAGAAAGTCCCTATGATCCAGAAAATTCACTGGAAGATATTGGAGAAATCTGCGGATGCTTTTAGCAGAAGATGCAGTGAGGATCGGGATGCCCGCTTCATAGGATTGCCCGCTATGCCTCATCACTTGCCCCATCATCCCGCCTCCAGCACTTCTAAGCAGGGGGGTTATCTGCACGGTCGTCTACAGGGCTCTATTGCAGGTCGTGGGTGTCGACGAAGATGGTCACGGGACCATCATTGGTTAGGGACACCTGCATGTCTGCGCCGAAACGACCCGTCTGCACGAGACGACCTGTCGCCTCTGTCAGAGCTTGGGCTAATGCCTCATATAAAGGAACAGCATGCTCGGGACGCGAGGCGCGGATATAGCTCGGACGATTGCCCTTGCGCACGCTCGCCATCAGAGTAAACTGACTGACGAGAAGGATGTCCCCGCCGACCTCTACAATGCTTCGATTCATCACGCCAGCCTCATCGGGGAAGATGCGCATGGCAGAGATCTTCTTCGCTAGCAGGGCAACGTCTGCTTCTCCGTCTCGATCTTCGATCCCTACAAGGATAAGCATCCCCATACCGATACGAGCAATGCATTCCTGCTCTACGGATACGCTTGCCTCGCGGACGCGCTGTATAACTACTCTCATTTGCTGTGTAATATATTGAGTTGAGGTCGGGATGAGAGGCAAGACCGATCGCCCACCTTGCCTAGAGTCCACCGACCCACTGAGATTAAAAGAACAGAGGTCAATGACCCCGACACGCCCTGGGCGTGAGGTGATCATTGACCTCTCGGATGATTAAGGGATATTCGTTAGAGCTCGAGGTTGATGTCGTGCTGCTCTTCCCATGGAAGACCCTGCTTCATGAGCTGCTCCATGAATGGATCTGGATCGAACTCTTCGACATTGTACACGCCTGGCTTACGCCACAGTCCCTTCATGAACATCAGTGCGCCGATCGTAGCAGGCACACCCGTCGTGTAGCTCACACCCTGAGCGCCTGTCTCTTGGTAGGCTGCCTGGTGGCTACAGTTATTCCAAATGTAGTAGGTGCGCTCCTTGCCATCCTTGATACCGCGGATACGACAGCCGATAGAGGTCTCTCCCGTATAGTTCTCACCTAGCTCGCCAGGATTGGGGAGGACAGCCTTGAGGAACTGAATAGGAACGATCTCCACACCATTGTACATAATGGGATCGATACGCGTCATGCCGATATTCTGCATCACACGTAGGTGCGTCAGATACTCTTGACCGAAGGTCATCCAGAAGCGTGCGCGCTTGATCGTGGGGAAGTTCTTCACCAGCGACTCCAGCTCCTCGTGATAGAGGAGGTAGCTCTCGCGCACCCCTACCTTAGGATAAGTAAGGGGAAGGTGGATTTCCTGTGGTTCGGTCTCGATCCACTGCCCATTGTCCCAGTACTTACCCTTCTGAGTGATCTCGCGGATATTGATCTCGGGATTGAAGTTCGTCGCGAATGCCTTGTGGTGGTCACCACCGTTGCAGTCCACGATGTCGAGATAATGGATCTCGTCGAAGTGGTGCTTGGCAGCGTAGGCGGTAAATACCCCTGTCACCCCAGGATCGAAACCGCAACCGAGGATAGCCGTTAGACCAGCCTCGCGGAAACGCTCCTGGTATGCCCACTGCCAGCTGTACTCGAACTTTGCCTCGTCCAGTGGCTCATAGTTCGCCGTATCAAGATAATGCACACCAGCCTCTAGGCAAGCGTCCATGATATGGAGGTCCTGATAAGGCAGAGCCACGTTGATACATAGCTCTGGCTTGAACTCGCGCATCAGCGCCACCAGCTCGGGCACATTGTCGGCATCTACGGCAGCCGTCTGGATCGTGACGCCGAGGCTAGCCTTGATGTCGGCTGCGATCTTGTCACACTTGCTCTTGGTACGGCTAGCGAGCATGATGTCGGTGAAGGTATCGCTATTGCGCGCTACTTTGTTGGCTACCACTGTGCCGACCCCGCCGGCACCGATGATGAGTACTCTTCCCATTGTCGGTCGTATTGTAATAAGTCGTTGAAGTTCGTCTTGTAATGAAAGATTGCCTTTACCCCTAGACGTTACCGCCCGAGGCATCGGCACTGAATGTCTGCGCTAGCGCAGGCGATTGCTCATGCGTACGAGTGCCTCGTCCGCCAGGATCTGGCGAATGGACATCACCTGCAAGATAATGCTCACCAGTGGCAGAGCGACAGCGAAGCGTAGCCCCACCGTGCCAGTACTGGAGAGCGTGTAGCCTGTGTAGCCGATATAGGCGCACAGCCCTACGAGAAGCAGGACGTTGAGCACGCCGACGCGCGACTGTAGGGTGCGACGCTTATAGAGGAAGATCTCCACGAGTGCCACGATCACAGTCAGGATCGAGAGCACCCCGATGCCCCATGGACCAATAGAGGTATCTGTCCCCACGCGCACCGTCCACGCATCGATGACCGCCGACTGCACTCCCTCAGCCACGACGAATATATCCATCACGGTGAAGAAGCCCATGGCGATAGCGACGAGCAGTAGATATACGGTCTGGATTCTCTGTATCATAGTCTAACTAAATTGTCAGGCAGTGATCTCCTGTACCATCATACGGAATATCGTTGTATAAGTTCGTGAGACGCAAGTCGCTCGCGAAGCTATACAATGACACCTTACTTGATGCGCCCTGCGATGTTGTGATACAGCTCGCCGTCCTCGTATTCCTTGGCAGCGATGAGGGTAGGCTTAGGCAGACGCTCGTAGTGACGAGACACCTCGATCTGCTCGCTGATGTCGCCTTCCTCCTGACCTTCGGTGATGGTGGCAAACTCTTCGAGCTTTGCCTGGATCTCCATCTTCATCTCCTGACCGATCTGGTTGGCTCGCTTAGCGATCACCATCACAGTCTCGTAGACGTTGCCCGTGTCTGCAGCCAGAGATACCATATCACGGCTAATGGTGTTGTGCGGAACGCCCGCTTTCTTGTAATCCATCCTTTGCTTTATCTTGTTTTGTTCGTTATTACTTTGCTGGTCGAGCGTTAGTCGCGCTGCATGAGCTTGCTCATACGCTCGTAGATACGTCGCGCCTCCTTGGCAAGTTCGCCCTCGGGGAACTCGTTGGCGTAATTGTAGTAGTGGTCGAGTGCCTCGCGCACGCGCTCCTGCTGTTTCTCGGGGACACTGAGAGCAGCCTCCTCGCTCTTCGCCTTGAAGACCATGAAGAGTAGCTCCTCACGGTAGCGGGTATAGGGGAAGCTCTTGAGCGCGTTCTGCGCTACGATGACAGAGCTCTGATAGTTATTGCCCAGGTAAAGCCCGAGGTTATAATAGAGGCGTGAGGTACGCAGTTCTTTCTCAGCGAGCTTATCCTGTAGCTCGAATAGCATACGCTCGACCTCTCCGCGGTGCTTGCCCTCGGGGAAAAAGTCCAGATATAGCTGTAGCTCCTGGATAGCTCCATAGGTCGCCGTCTGATCTAGACGTGCCTCGGGAGAAGCCTTGTAGAGACAGTAGCCACTGCCGAAGCGTGCCTCCTCGATCATATCCCCCTTGGGATAGCTCGTGTAGTACGTGCGGAAGTACTGAGCCGCCTCAGTCTCGCGCTTAGCCTTGAGATAGCTATCTGCCATGAGGTACGTCGCTTGAGGTCCCTCGCTCGATCCACTGAGAGAAGGCAATACATCCTCCAGCAGGGTGATGACACGAGAGTAGCGTCCTTCGTTGTAGTACTTCTTGGCATACGAGTAACGCTCGGACACGTCTACGGACTTCTGTACCCGATAGTATTCGCCACAGGAGCTCAGCAGAGCCACCACAGCGATGAGGCTTAATATCTTTCTCATTCCTTCTAATATGTACACTTCGGTTGCAAGCTACTAAACCAAAGTAGCTACAAAGGTAGTATTTATTCTCCAATCAACGACTTGCCCACACCTCGCCGAGATGCTGGCACGCCCCTACCTTCCGCTATTCTAACGCCTAAATCCCCTTTTTCGTTTGATCGCCTAAGTTCATCATGCCCACGGTCGAAGCCCCTACCCTGCCCAGTGACAATGCATTCCCACAGGACACGCCCAAGCGGGGAAGAAGCAAAATATTCTACTCTAACATTTTGCTCATATCAAACCATTGTTTACCTTTGCAGTAAGGATGAACGTCACTGTTAGTCTTACCCAGGGCCTCGGAGCAGGGAGCGAGCTTGTGATGCTTCCTCCTGCCTTTGCGTCGCTACTACGCGATTAGATGTCAATGTCAGTCTTTCCCAGGGCCTCGGAGCAGGGAGCGAGCGTTTGAATGATCTAGTGCGACAAATAGAGCGATGCGAGCGAGATGAGTTGTCAAGATCAAGCTTGCCTAGACGCCATGAGCGAGGATGGAGCTTTTGACAGCTCATCTTATATCTATACCATCCCTCCCATTATATCTACACCATCCCCCGAGATGCTTACCCAGCTCAGCCGTAGTAGCCTCTATTCACTTCACGCGAAGCCACCGAGAGAGACATGGGGGCGACTTAGTTTTTGCCTCGATCGGGACTTACTGTAAGTCGTCTCGGTGACTTACTGTAAGTCGCATTTGGGACTTACAGTAAGTCCCAAATGCGATAAAACGCAAGCCCCGAATGCCCTCCAGACACTACGAGGAGACCGTTGCACCATATCACTTGAGAAGAAAGGAAATACAGAGGGCAATACGCTCCAGTGAGGGACAGGGCATAAGGGAGACACGAGCGAGCGCAGGAGAACAGGAGCAAGGGGAGAGCGTTGCATAAGTCAGAAAATATTCCGTTCTTTGTGAGATAGATTGGGTGCAGCAGATCCCGTAGGATCATAGAGCATTGCGATCGAATAGGCAAGAATAGTAACAAATAATGATATTGATATTATGGTAAAGTATCTCGGTGTACTGGTGCTGCTCGTAGGCGCACTGTGTCTGATCTACGCAAGCTTCAACCCAGCTTATGACAACAACATCATGCTCGGCGTGGGCATCACGCTGACCGTCGCAGGGTATCTCCTGCACATCATCCTCGGACGTCGCGCATCTAAAGGGTAGCCCCCTCAGACCCCTAAGAGGAGATCGCCACCACACCGTGGCAAAAGCCGAGAGGCGATATACTTCATGCTGAGTATATCGCCTCTCGGCTTTTGCATTAGTCCCCGAAGGTTGCCTCTAGAGATCGAGGGCTGTGAGTTCGCTAGCGATACGTCTCGCCAGTCGCCATTCATCCGCCTCACACTGCACCTCATCGACCGAATAGACAGCGTGTGCACGCTCATAGATCGGACGGCGCTCTACCATGACCCGGCGGACGTAGTCGAGCAGTTCGTCGCCCGACTTATCCGCTACGGCGGGTCGGGTACGCTTGCACAGCTCCAGGCGTGCAGCGAGTGCTTCGTCACTGGAGTCAAGGTACAGCACATGCCCTGCGTCTAGGAGCAGTTCGATATTGTCATGAAAGCAAGGCAGACCGCCACCCGTGGCAATGACCGTGTCCTCCATCCCCGACAGTTCCTCCGCGACGATACGCTCTCTACGGCGAAAGGTCTCCTCACCGACCGAAGCAAACATATCCTGCACGCGCTGGCGGAAGCGATTCTCCAGGAAGATGTCGGTATCGACGAAGCCCAGCGAGAGGGTCTCGGCAAGCTTACGCCCGAGTGTACTCTTGCCCGAGCCCATGTAACCTATGATGAAGATTGGCCTCACTTCTTGTCGGGATAAGATATACGGGTGTGGTACATCGTCTTGAGGACGGAGGAGAATGAACCCTTGATCACCTTGATGTCGCGGAAGGTGATCGGCGTATCGCTCAGACACCCTTCGGCGACGATGCTATCGATGATGCGGGCTACATGCGCCGCGATACTCGCCTCAGTGTATTCGCTGAGGCTACGGCTAGAGGCTTCGACAGCATCGGCAAGCATGAGGATGCCCTGTTCCTTGGTCGAGGGATTAGGGCCAGGATAGGTGTAGGGCGCGGGATCGACATTGACCCCGGGATGCTCATTGCAGTAAGTCGTGTAGAAATAGCGTGTCATACCTCGCCCGTGGTGCGTGCGGATGAAATCGATGATCTGCGTAGGCAGGTTATGCTTCTGCGCTAAGGCGATGCCATCCGTCACGTGGCGAATGATCACGGCAGCACTCTCGACGGGGCTAAGGAGATCGTGGGGATTGGCTCCGCCTTGATTCTCGGTGAAGTAAGCAGGATTCTTGAGCTTCCCGATGTCGTGATAGAGAGCCCCCGTGCGGATGAGTGCTACATCTCCACCCACGAGAGCTGTAGCCTCGGAGGCGAGGATAGACACCTGCAGAGAGTGCTGGAATGTACCTGGTGCCACTCGGCTTAGCTCCTGAAGGAGGGGCGTATTGATATCGCTTAGCTCGACGAGGCTCACACTAGAGACGTAGCCAAAAGCACGCTCTACGATGAACGCCAGCACGTAGGTAAACATGAGGAAGACAAGGTTGATCCCGAAGTACACCTGCACGATCCAGTAGCTCGCCGTCAAGCCTCCGAGGCTGATGAGCGTAATGCCTGCCGAGGCGATCGTGTACGCACCATAGACGACGAACGCCGCCTTGATCATCTGCCCGCGCGAAGAGAGGCGCTGCATCGTGATCAGAGCTGCTAGACCTCCGAGGAACTGAATGAATATGAAGCTGAGTGGCTCAGAGACGAAAATCGCTGATGCCAGCACAACGGTAAGGAGCGATACCAGAGAGACGTACCCATTGAAGAAGATACGCCAGAGGATAACCAGCATGACGTACGGGATGACGTAGATGCTGAATAGATCATAGTGTGCATTGAGCGCGGTCAAGACGACGAAAGCAAGCGTCGGCACCTGGATGAGGAGCCAATTCTTGGTCGTGCGGTCAAAGCCGGGGATGAGCAGTAACATATACAGCCCCATCAGCACGAGAAGGAGCGAGATCGTGATAAACACACCGATACGGCTGGCATGCTCCTGTAGTGCTCCGCCACTACGCTCGGCATGCTCGGTGGCGAGCGAGCGTAGGACGTTATACAGCTCTGGGGTAACGATCTCCCCACGGTCAATGATACGCTCCCCCTGCTGTACCATACCCATCGAGGGCGAGAGACGTCCGAGCGACTCAGCGAGCATATCCTCATCCATCGCCTCGTCATAGACGACATTCTCGCGCAGGAAGCGGACAAGCTCCATCTTCTCTAGCACCTCCGCAGACAGGTCGCTAGGCTTACCGTCCAGGATCGCATCATACGCTTCGCGTAGCGTATAGAACTGCGTCACGGGCCTACGCTCCAGCACATCGCCCTGTCGTAGCTGCAGCTCTAGCTTATGCTCCGCCCTTAGGGCTGCGAGGCGATCCGCCTGCATGAGCCCCCGCTTGTAGAGTGCAGAGAGGGTCGCATGGACATAGTTGTAGTAGCTCAGAGGCACCTCCGTATGCATCCGCGTGCGGTACTCGTCCTGCAGCTCGGAGAGCATCTGCTCGCCTGCAGTGGCGTCATACATATAGACGGGGCGGTGTGCCTGTCGAATGCTGTCCTCCCCTCGCTCGATCTCGGCAGAAGTCTTATATATCGGGAAGTCATACGGCGCCATCAGCAGATCGTGCTGCCACGGTCTGCCCTGAGAGAACTGATACTGAAAGCCCTTGGTCGTCGGGGCCATCCATGCGATGATAAGCGCCGAGAGAGCGAAGCCCAGCAGTCCATATTTATGCTCCTTGAGTTCGGAGAATAGTTTGCCTATATTCCACATAATTCGCTTGCTGTATTGAATCTACGCAAAGATACTCATAAATCCACTCATCCCCGAGAGCCCCTCCGGCACATCATAGTGAAGCCTACCCCATAGCCATGATCATGGCTATGGGGTAGGTTTCACTACGACTTAAATATTATCGCGAGGGCGACTTACCTTAAGTCGTCCTCGGGACTTACAGTAAGTCGCCTTGGGGACTTAACCTAAGTCACCCGCACGACAAAACTTACACGCACGCGAGACCGACAAATGGGCGTCTCCCGCACCATCACTCCACGGAGGGAGAGACAGTGCGGGAGACGCTATGAAGAAACCTAGTGGCATGCCCACTGGGGCAAGCCCTGGTGAATGACCGACTAAGGCTCTACGAGATCGAGCGAGAGCGTCATCACGTTAGATGGGTCGCTCTTATCCGTGAGGACGAGGGTCTTGGGGTTGTACTTGCTGGAGCTAGAGATCGTGTACGTGCGAGGAGAATAGTCCTCGTGGTAGTTGCCTATCTCACCGACATTCATGAAGCCAGCCGCGAAGAGGATCGTTCCCCAGTTCGTCACGAGGATCTGATTGACCTCGCTCGTACCCTTGTATGTAGCCTCGTCGAAAGCGATAGACACCTCCGTGTCAGAGATCTGCGTCACGAGTGCAGGCGTACGTGCATTCAGCACATCCGTCTCACCCTCGATGGTCACCTGGATCCAAGTGTAGAAGCTAAGTCTACCATTGTTACCTACAGCAGCAGAGGCAATGATACGAGGCGAGAACTGCGTGATGCGCTCGATCGTACTCTTGGCAGTGCTAATGCCAGATCGCGCACGGCCCTGCGTCGTAGTGCGACCATAGAACCAGCGCTTGGTCGTCAGCATCTTGTACAGAGAGGGTGCAATAGGCGTGAGCGTCACAGAGCCAGAGCGTAGCTCGGGCTGAGCATCCGTACCTACGTTGCTGAACGTACGCACAGACTCACCATTGATCGTCAGAGGCTCGTATAGCTCGATACCCGTCGTCGTGAAGCGGAAAGGCATCGTGCGCGTCACACCACCATCCTCGATCGTGAGGTGACGCTGAGACATGCCACCCGTGATCTGACCAATGCTAAACTCTGCGAAGTCGTAGTGCGTCGCACTCGTGTGGATCGCTGCGAGATGCTGCTGCCAGTCTTCCCCTGCGGGGACAGGCTTGAGCTCTGCATAGATCGCAGAGCGTACACCACGCAGGACGACCTTCTCGGGCGTTGCGCTGATGATCTGGAAGTTGAAGTCTCCTGCGGCACCCGTATTGATAGGAGCATCAGAGAAGACGCTATACTGACTATTGGGCTCAGAGAAGAGGTGAATCGCCTCGTTGTACGTGCCGAACGAAAGCGTAGGGCCATACGAAGCATCGAGCTGATAATAGCTCGTCTTGACGGGGAAAGAGCCCGTCGTAGCATCACGATTGACCTCTGTGGCAGCCACCACCGTACCATCGGCAGCGAACTTGACCAGAGTCGTGAAGCCCCCATAGGTCATCTCCTCAGAGGGGTAGAAGCTCATCTCCCAGCCGTTGGGCGCAGCTTGCAGGATCTTGGCAGTCTCGTTCATCAGCGTACTCGTACGCTCCGCTGCGCTCTGGTCGAAGAGATTGCGATCGTCCGAGCAAGAGGATAGCCCGAGCGCGAACAGCCCCACAGCGAGGGCAAGTGCTGTCTTGATTGTCTTATTCATATTCGTGGGCTATATCGTTAGAGCGTGAGACTATTGAGATCGAGCGAAGAGATCGAGTTCTGACGCGTCAGCACGCTCGTACGCAGGGCTTCGATATCGATACCCCAGTCCTTGCTCAGGTAATCCTTGACGATGGCGAACTTCTGACGCAGGAGCGCGCCACCCGTCTCCCCTGCGATGAGGAACTTGTCTTCCCAGAGCTGTGGAGCATCGGTCACGAAGATCGACTGTAGCTCTACGAAGTCCTCCGCATGCTGGCTAGAGCCATAGGGAGAGATGAAGCCTGCACGCAGAGCATTAACCTCTGACACATCTAGGCTCTCGAGCGTCTTGCTGATACGGGTATAGGTCGCCTGATCCTTCTGGAAGGTCTCCGAAGCGCGGATATTGGCAATCAGGCTCTGGAGCGTCGCCAGACGTGCCTTCTGCTCCTCGGTGCGAGAGGCAGCGGGGATCGCCATCAGCGTACGCCCCTCGGCGCTATAGCTATTGAACTTGGCAATGCTGTCCGTCACAAACTCTGCCAGCACCGTCGTCTTGATATCCGTAGGACGAGCCCATGCCTCACTCCATGAGTCAGAGACATAGCCAGTCGAAGTGACCTGCTCAAACTCCGTAGGATAGGGCTTCGTCTGATTCTGAATGTGACCGAACTCGTGGTGGATCGTCTGGAAGTAGTACATGTTCATGTCCGCCACATTGGTAGGGTCAAGCGCATTGATACGATAGAGCACCATCTTGCGTCCGCCCTCAGCAGTACCGAGGATGACGGTGTTGTTCGTATTGTATGCTACTGAACCAATGAGCTGAAGCACCTTGGGGAAGAGCTGGCGGATAAAGGACGTGCTACCCGTCACATCATCATATGGCTCGAGGCAGAGATGACGCGCCAGGTGCGCGAACTGAATGCTCTTCTCGTAGGTCGCGGGAGCTACGTAGCGATTCATCTGGCTCTCGTTGTCCTCGAAGCGGTACTTCATCTCGATGTTGTACTTAGCGACATAGTTTTTCTCCAGCCACTTGTCGAGGTCATTCTGAGCGATCGGAGGGTCGGTGATCACACTGCGAGAGCGATCCACATCATTGTCCGACGAACAGCTCGTGCCGAGTAGCCCGAAAGTGGCTACGGCAATCATGAGCTTCGTGAAAGTCTTATTGATATTCATCGTGTCTTATTCTTCTTATTGCAGGGCGGGTGTCTCATAGAGGCACCCGCCCCATAGGATTACTTACGGCTAGCCTTGAGGCCTGCAGAGATAGCTTCGAGAGGGATCTCCAGCGCACGACGCTTGTCGTCTGGTGTGAGGACATTGCTCGTAGCACGAATGCTCGTACCGCCGACTACCTGCGTGCGGGTGATCTCGATACCATAACGCTTGACATCAAACCAACGAAGACCCGTGTGCACCGTCTCGATACGACGCAGGTGCAGGATCACCTGTAGGTATCGCTCCTGCTGCTCGGTGAGCGTCAGATTGGATGGATGGAGGTGCTTGCGAGGCGTAGGAGCAGTAGGCGTGTGGTACGCCGTGTTCGCATTCCACGTCGTGATCATCTCGTCGGTGAGCGTCTTAGGCGTAGAGAGGAGATTGCCGAGATAGATATTGAGATCCTCGAGCGCACCAGCGAAGTTATTCTGCATCACCTTAGCCTCTGCACGTGAGAGAATAGTCTCGTCGGTGGTCAGCTCCACTGAGGTCGAGCGTCTAAACCCGATACCCGCTACACGGTCCGTGTACTCGAACTGTGCGGGGAACTTAGGCATCAGCACCTTGCGGTAAGGCTCCTGGAGGGTAACAGCACCTAGCTTGAACCCATCCTGGTTCGTACCCCAAGCACCCTGTGCCTGGAAAGTCTCACGCTGAGAGATGATGGGCTGATGGAAGTAGCGTGACCCTGCTGTGTAGAAGCCATTGTATAGCCCGAGGCTAGAGTAAGCAGACACGAGCAGGAGGTTATTGGCATTCGTGTGGTCTACCCACTTGAGCGAACGCTTCTCGAAGCCGTCACCACCATCGGGAAGGATAGTGATCTGGCTGTAGTCACGCAGGATGCTTGCGGGTGAAGTCCCGAGGACCTCATTGGCTGCCTGCTCTGCCTTAGCCCACTGACGAGCATAGAGGTAGAAACGGGTCGCCAGAGCATATGCCGCCTTGCGGTTGAAGTGGAACTTCGCCGACTGGGGATAGTAGCTATCCCTGATGAGCGGCAGTCCCTCCTCGAGGTCGGCCTGGATACCTGCATAGCAAGTCTCGAGGTCGGCACGCTCGTAGCGGGGGTTCAGCGTCGTCTCAGGACGGAGCATGTACACCACGCCGAGCTTCTGTGCGGCAGTAGCAGGATCATAAGCCTCGCTGAAGAGACTCACGAGCTTGAAGTGACCATAGGCACGGATGAGGAGTGCCTCACCGCGGTGCGGTGCGAGAGAGGCAGGATTACCCTGCTCGTCGATGATGCGCAAGGCGGTATTCGCCGTGGCGATCATTCTGTAGTAAGTCTCCCACAGACGCGTAGAGCTCTCATTCTCCAGCTCGGTAATATCGTCCCAGGCAAAGATCTGGTCGAGGAAGAGCGAGGTGAAGTTCGTCGCATCCATGTTCTCCTGCACATTGTCGCTGGAGTACTCAGCCACGAGGGCATCGCTGCGATCAGGATACGCCGTGATGAGGAGCTTACGAATGTCCTCTGGCGAATCGACCTCGGCACGATTGTCAGGCAGGGTGCTCAGGAAGTCGTTGCACGAGCCCAGACCGAGTGATAGAGCGAGCACTGCCACAGCAGCTGTATATTGCTTTATCTTCATTGTTTGTTTCGTATTAAGGGGTGAGACGACTAGATACCGAGACGAAGCGTCATCGTGATCTGACGAGGAAGCGGAGTAGCTACACCACCAGCGTTGAGGAACTCAGGGTCCTGACCATTGAGCTTGCTGTCAGAGTAGAGCAGCAGCAGATTCGTCGCCTGGAGCTTGACGCTGAGGCTATTCATGTAGAGTGCCTTCGCCCACTCGGTGGGGAAGTCGTAGCTGAGGGACACCTCCTTGAGGCGGATGAAGTCGCCCTTGGCAATGCGTGCATCAGAGTAGTTGTACGCGTTGTAGGCATAGCCGATGTTGTTCGTCTCGTAGACTAGGCGACGAGGAGCAAGCACAGGGATGTCCGTACGGCTTTCATCGCCGGGGCTAATCCAGCGATTCTCAAACTCGCGTGGCATGGCCGCCAGGTCATTGTATGACGAGTTGAAGACTGGGTCTAGGCGCACCACGTTACCGAAGGAGTACGTAAGGAAGGCGTTAAACTTGAAGCCCTTGTACGTGAAAGTATTGCCGAGTGATCCGAAGAGCGTAGGATCGGCAGGACCTTCATACTTGAGGAAGTCGAGCCCGTCACGCTGCTGGAAGTTGATACCCGTCACGGTCGTACTGCCATCCTCAGTATAGAATGTGGGGAGACCCTGGCTATTGAGACCTGCGAAAGGCACAGAGAAGAGTGCACGCACAGGATAGCCCTGGCGACCGAAGCCACTGCCAGAGATAAGGTCGATCATACGAGCGCGGTTCTGAAGCTCCGTGATCTCGTTCGTCGAATGACCGAAGACGAAGTCCGTAGACCAAGAGAAGTCCTTGTTCTTGATATTCGTCGTCGAGATAGAGAGCTCTACCCCGCTTGACTTCATCGACGCCACGTTACCCCACTGGAGCACTGCACCGCTCATACCCATCGTATTGACAGGGCCGATGAGGTCGAAGTTATTACGCATGTACCAGTCGAACGACGTATTGATACGTCCATCGAGGAACCCAGCATCGAACCCAAGGTTCAGCTCATGCTTCTTCTCATACGTCAAGGTGCTATTCTCCGAGCGATAGATCTCAAAGCCCGTCTCCTGCTGAGTAGCAACAGCGCGCCAAGGCGTATTGCTCGTGATAATGATGCTCGAGTTCGACACTGAGGCTGGACCCTTGTCCGCCGTCAGTGAGTACGAAGCCTTGAGGGTCAGAGAGGAGAGCGTAGGCTGGAGACTGCGGAAGAACTTCTCCTGATCCACATTCCACGCACCAGAGATATTCCACGTAGGGAGCCAGCGGGCAGAGATGCTCTTACCCATCTTGTTCGTTCCTTCGTAGCGAAGCGTACCGTTGATCGTGTACTTGCCCTGGTATGAGTAAGTCGCATTACCGAAGAAAGCCACGTTGCGATAGTATGCCTGAGAGATACCGAAGTACTTGGTACCTTCCTCCTGAGCGCGCTTGAAGTAGAGATAGTTCGAGTAAGGTTCGCCACCCATGTCGAACTGGATACCTACCCCGTCATAATACTTCGTGTAGCGGTCATAAGAGTTGATCTCCATACCTCCATAGAGGTTGAGCAGGCTCTCGCCGAGCTGAGTATTGTAGGTCGCAGCACCACGGAAGTCCCATGAGAGGATGCTGTAGTCTGTCGTATTGAGGAATCCACCCTGTGGTAGCACCGTGATGGGCTTGCCATACAGCTGGTCTGGATCCTTATATAGCTGAGGATTGCGGTCGCGGATCGTCGTCGTGTAAGCCGCACGCATAGACTGCGCTTGGTTCGACATCTCTGTGATCGTATGCTCTGTCTCACTGCCTGAGTACTTCACGTCCCCGAGGGCAGTCAGCTCGAGACCACGGATAGGCGTCCACTTGAGCTCTGTCTGGAACTTCATGTCCACCACCGAGATATCGAGGAAGTTATTATCCAGCTCGGTAAAGATGTTGAAGGGGGCATAGCTACGCACGTAGACCTCGTTGGGGTCAAGCACACGAGACGTGTTGAGGGCATAGCTATAGGGGTTGATGTCAAAGTCGCGGTTGACCTGACCACTCAAGACATTGACATTCTGATTGAGCGTACCAGGAGCGCGCTGCTTACGGAAGGCAGCGTTCGACAGTAGGTTCAGCGACAGGTTGTCTGTCAGGCGATACGTCATATTGAGGTTCGCCGTATAGCGGTTTACCTTGCTCTGCTTCGTCCATCCTGGATCGACCATGGCAGAGAGCGAAGCGTAGATAGATGCCTTGTCAGTACCAGAGGTCACACTCACAGAGTGCGTGCTGAGGATGTTGTCGTTGAAAAGGAGGTCGAACCAGTCAGTATTTAGATACTCCGAGCGACGAAGGAATTCGCTACGTCCCTCAGGAGTATTGAGGATCGTACCGTTATTGACACCTTCCCAGAGCTTGCCGTAGACACCGCTAGAGGCAGCGTTCGACACGTCCGCATTGAGAAGCCAACCCTTCTGCTCCATCTCGCGATACACGCTCATCTGCTCCTGTGAGTTCATGATATTGAACTGACGGTAGCTAGGCTTGATACGATAGGTGTATTCACCCGTGTAGGAGATACGGCTAACGCCCGCATGACCCTTCTTGGTCGTCACGACGATAACCCCCGCCATAGCGCGCGCACCATAGATAGAGGTAGCCGAACCGTCCTTGAGCACCTGGAAGCTCTCGATGTCGTCGGGGTTAATACCTGCGATAGCCGAGCTGATCAGCGTCGTGGCATCACCACTAGCCAGAGCATCGGCATCGACATCGACCACATCCTCCATCACGACACCATCGACCACCCACAGAGGCTTAGACGCACCATAGATAGACGTAGCACCGCGGACGCGGATCTTAGGAGCCGAGCCGAAGGAGCCCGATACGTTCTGCACGGATACACCAGCAGCCTTACCCTCGAGGGCACGAGCTGCATCAGCCATACCGTCCATCTTGCTCTTGTCACCGCCTACCTTGGTAGAGGCACCGGTGAAGAGGCGCTTATCGACCTTGAGCATCCCCGTCACCACGACACCATCCAGCACCTGTGCATCCTCGCGCAGAGCTATCTTGATATTGTCCTTGATGGGAACCTCGACCGTCTGCATGCCGACGTACGAGATCACGAGCGTCGTAGCTGATGCAGGCACCGAAAGCCTGAATTTACCATCGAGGTCAGTCGTCGTACCTATAGAGGTCTGACCCTTGACCACGACCGAGACACCGATCGCCTCGCTACCATCCGAAGCCAGGGTAATGACTCCATTGATAACGCGGTTCTGTGCCAGCACGCTACCTACCGTCAGTAGGCAAGCGCAGAGAAACAAAGTAAACTGCCGCATACTTATCTTTTAAACGTTAATAATATCCTTTCCTCATTAGTTTGATTTAGCGCTGCCTCTGCCAACGCTTGGCCAGAACACAATACACAGAGATCAAGTCACACCCCTAGGGACGCAACCTAGATCCGAATCAAACGACCAATAGCCAATCCTCGACGGACGAACTACCAGCCTCATGACTGCCTCCTAAATCATTAGGTGAAGAGAAGCCCATGAAGGGCAAAGTTATCGATTCCTCATCACAATTCCAAGCCTGTGCCGAAATTCTTCGCCCTCCCCGACCTCTCTAGATGCGATCACCTTAGGCGCAGGCGTATATAATGGAGCTGTGGGAATGGCTCTCCTTCGTCGAAATAATAGTCTATCAGAGCCGTGATCCGCAGATACAGCCAGCCATCTTCACCTACAAAAGTCGAGGGCAACGTATCCTCCAGCGAATAGCCCAGCTCCCAGTAAGAGAAGCGGACAGAAAGAGCCTCCGTGAGCTATCGGTCATGCGCTCAATAAACCGAGAGCCCTGCATTGCCTGCATCATCCTCGCTCGTCTCGCCGCACGTATAGTAGAGCTTGCGATCGGGAGTGACCATCGGCGTGCTCGTCATGCCAAGCGTAGGCAGGTTTGCCCCATGCGTGCTATAGAAAACATACCCCACCCCACATGCTTCCTCCGTCGTGATGAAGTAGTCTAGCCCATCCATCGTATAGATGGAGTCGCCCATATACTCCAGTTCTTCGCCAGCGATCTGACGGAGTGACCCGTCGCGCATCGGGATATAGATCGTCTTGCTCTCAGGATCCTGGGATAGGGAGACACTACGCCCTGGCAGCATGACCGGCTCTGTGCGGTGCTGGTAGGCACGTGCGTCGAGGTCGTGGCACTGTCGAGGAGGAATGTCATGATCCCAGCAGAGTCGAGTGGAGGGAGGGTGTCTACATATATACTGTCGGAGGCATTACCCGCCGTGCGGTTGCCTCCCACACATGATGAGCTGCCGAGCATTCCCGCAAGGGCGAGCAGGGCAGAGCCGAGCGAAACGAATCTATTCATCTGGTTAATCTTAATAAAGTCTGAATTATCCGAAGCAAATGCAACCATTCTTCCCCAACCTGTCCCCTGCCTCTCAAGGCAAAGCATCCTCCCCCCTCTCCCGTACCAAAATCCACCGCCCTAGCGAACGCTAACCCTCCTCTGCCCCGAACTATTCTTGAGTTCACGTCGTGATCTGTACAGACCACGTCGTGAATTATACAGACCACGTCGTGATCTGTACAGATCACGACGTGAACTCAAGAAGTCTTCCCCGAAGTCCCCCAAAAGGCTTGCCCACATCGCAAGAGTAGCCTCACCTTGCCGATCACAAAGGCAAGCACCGAACAGTCTCCCGACATACACCCTAACACGCGCACGCCAGCACACATAAACAAACATGCTAGCCGCACCAATACACCATTTACAAAAAACCCCACACCGAAACACTTGTTGTATACACAAAGCACAACCCATAAACAAGACAAAAAATATGGATATAACTACTTTCAGAAGACTATTAGCCCTAACACTCCTCGGCGCCTGCCTTGCTCCTCAAGTCATCACCGCCCAAGAGAGCAAGAAAAAAGAAGAGCAGAACCGAAATGTAATGCTCAATGCCGCCAGTGCCAATGGTCCGCGTGAGAAGACGGAGATCTACCTAGACAAGGTGCTGGGCAAGATCGTCATGGACCGCACCCAGAGTGGCATCGTGGACTTCGGCAAGCTCAGCGAGCCACACCGCATCGAGAGTCACGACAATCGCAAGCGCACCGCCATCAACTACGTCGATGACTTTGCTCTCGCGACCTGGGCACCGCTTAGCCTTGCTACCCGAGCAGACAGCTATGACCTACGCATCTTCGTAGACAAGTATACCATCGAGCTCTTCGTCGATGATGGACGCATCGCCATGACCAATCAGGTCTTCCCGCGCAAGCCCTACAACGCGCTGACCCTCTCCTCGGACGCTTCGGCGAGCATCACCGACCTTGCGGTCTACCGGCTCGGGCTATAGCTACCGATCACCCCACTATAGTGCAGGGGCATCCCACGAGTGTGGGATGCCCCTGCATCGCTATCGCCCGTACCACTCGAGAATAGTCTCCACAGGATACAGGAAACAGTGTGCGGAGACCGAGCCCTAAGGCTCGACCTCCGCACTATCAACATACGGAAATGAGTATATGCTTTTGTCTAGAACCGCAGTACCTGCCGTGGAAGACCGAAACGCTCTCTCCCCACGACTATGTCGTGGACTCTACTTCTTGATGCCTAGTTTATCAGCGATGGCGGCAGGGATAGCATCCTTGTGCAGGACGATATTCATCGTGCGACCCTTGACGTAGTTGTACGACACGTACCACACGCCCTTATAGGCTCCTGTCTCACCCCAGCTATTCTTCACGATGAAGAACTTGCGCCCGAGCTGATTGACAGCCTTACCGTAGATCGTCATACCGTGGTCATCGGTGAGGGTGTAGTTGTCGAAGCCCTCCTGGCGATACTCCTGAGTAGGCTCGATCTCGGGGCAGTCTGCACGGCGCACGATCTTGTTGATGCTCTCGCGCTTGTCAGTACCTGCACCGAACCAGCGAGCGAAGTCGCTCCCCTTGCTCTGGATCTCCTCAAGATCAGCCAGCACTCCGAGACCATCACGCGTGAAGCCAGTCTCCGTAACGTCAGCCCCCCAAGCGAAGCTATACCCGTTGTCGATCGCCGACTCCATCACCTGCATCAGTTCGTCGATGGGCAGGTTATAGCTCTGACTCCAGCGCCAGTTGTCCTGAATCTCTAGGGCAAACTTGGTGTAGAATGGGTGGTGTGTGTACGACGTGAGCGAGACGTAGTCATCAGGATTCAGCCCCGTAGCGTCTGCATAGGTGCGGGGCGTGTACTCCACACCATTGTGGACAAACTTCTCAGGTAGCTTGCCGAGGTAGCTATCAATAATACCGTCGAAGGCTGACTGCCAGCCTGTCGAGAGCTTACCATTGGGATTCTTGATGATGGCATCGAGGAATGCCTTACTGCTTGCCGCTAGCTCGTTGTGGGCATTGAGCTTAGTCCCATAGTTGAGCCCGAGCATCGCCGAGCGAGGCACAGCCCCATAATGCTTGAGGACGTACAGCACATCATAGAACGAACCGCCCTGCTCGTAGTTGAGGAAGCCGTGCAGGCGCACATACTTGCGTGCCTTGTCGCGATAGGAGTGGCTGACTACGAACATCTCACTGAGATCAAACTCTGGCTTGCCCATACGAATAAGTTCTTCCTCGAGGAAACCCTGTGCCGAATAGCTCCAGCACGTCCCAGAGTTAGCTTGGTTCTTGATCGAGGTACGCCCCACCTCCTTGACCGTGGTAAAGACGTTCGTCTCGTTGGCATCCTTGGACTTCTTCTGTCCGAATGAGGGCAGAGCACACGCAAGCGCAGCTACCAGCAATAATTTCTTCATCATACAGTATTGATAAATGATTGAACTTAAACCTTCTCCAAAGTTAGATATTCCTCCCCACATCCACAATACTCAGCGTGGCATTCGCCCCTACCCTATTCTGGAGCAACGTGTGCCCCACTTTATCTACCGAGATCCGAGTCAGGACATTTCCCTATAGCAGATCTATCAAGAACTACCTACGACGGCGGAGCCTCTTATACAGGGCCTCGCCCACCGCATGGCCCGCCATCACGGGAACCATCCTAAGCATAGCGAACTGGGCTAAGACCTATGCCCGCCATACCTCCCTGATCAGGAAGGCTGCCGAAGCCGATAAAGTGAGTGTCTGCCCACTCGACCAAGAAAGCTGTGGCTCCGAAAGCCACCAGCCCTACGAAGATTGATACTGCCGTTGCTGTTTCTTTGTGCATAATGCTCTGTCTTGATTTCACCCCCAAAGACAGCCCACCCACGAGACCTGAGCAAGAATGCGCAAAATCTCTCCCACTCATTGAGAGCCCGATACACTAACAGTCATAGACGACTACACCCCAGCACCGCCAGAGGGGCAATGCTGGGGTGTAGTCGTCTAGGGTGAGGCGCGGGAGTTACTCAGCAAGTGAGGCGCGGTACCATTCATAGATACGGCGCACACCCTCGGGTAGCTCGACCGTGTGACGCCAGCCTAGAGCGTGGAGCCTGCTCGGGTCGGTAAGCTTGCGCATCGTGCCGTCTGGCTTCGTAGCGTCGAACGCGACCGTTCCCTCATAGCCTACGGCAGTACGGATCAGGTCTGCAAGGTCTGCAATGGAGAGATCTATACCTGTGCCGATATTGATGTGGCAGTTGCGAATGTCTCCGCTCGTAGGCTTGAGATCATCGAACGAGACGTGCTGCATCAGATGCAGGCAAGCCGCAGCCATGTCTTCGCTCCAGAGGAATTCGCGCATGGGGCGCCCTGTTCCCCACAGCTCGACCGCCTCTGCCCCGATGCCGTAGTGCGCAGACAGCCCAACAGACAGCTCGGCATCCGTCAGCGTCTCGGGCGCAGGGATACGCTCTAGAGGACGGCAGGCAAGGTCGAGACGCACGAGGGCGTAGTCCCCTCGGCGTAGCGCCTGGGCAAGATGAAGCTTGCGCACCATAGCAGGCAGGACGTGGCTACGGTCGAGGTCAAAGTTGTCCCCAGGACCGTAGAGATTCGTTGGCATGCAGGCGATGAAGTTCGTCCCGTACTGGATATTGAAGCTCTCGCAGAGCTTGAGGCCTGCGATCTTGGCGATGGCGTAGGGTTCGTTGGTGTACTCCAGAGGAGACGTCAGCAGACAGTCCTCCGCCATGGGCTGAGGTGCCTCACGGGGATAGATACAGGTACTCCCGAGGAAAAGAAGCTTCTTGACCCCGATACGATAGCTCTCTCCGATGACATTCTGCTGGATGGCGAGATTGCGGTAGAGGAAGTCTGCACGGTAGATATTGTTCGCCATAATGCCCCCGACATGGGCAGCGGCGAGGAAGACATACTCGGGACGCTCCGCCTCCATGAACGTGCGCACGGCGACAGCATCCGTCAGATCTAGCTCTCCATGAGTACGCCCAATGAGGTGCGTGTAACCCGTGGCCTCGAGTGCCCGCCATATGGCAGAGCCGACCAGTCCGCGATGCCCCGCGACATAGATACGTGCATTAAGCTTCATAAGCGTGGTGGAGGGGGAATGGTGACTATTCGTAATAATTCTTGGTCGCGAAGCCACCCGCACGCAGATAGGTGTCCTTCTTCATCAGGCGGACATCACTCTGCATCATATCGGCGACGATGTCGGGGAGCTGATATTCGGGCTTCCAGCCGAGCTTGGTCATCGCCTTGGTAGGGTCACCGATGAGTAGCTCTACCTCCGTAGGGCGGAAGTAGGCAGGATCGACAGCTACGACCTCCGAGCCAATGCGCGCCTTGATATCTGCGAGATACTCGATGCCGACCATCTCGGCGAAACGTTCGCCATCGACAGCCGTCAGCACACCGACCTCATCGACACCCTCACCACGGAAGTCTACCGTCAGACCGATCTCAGCGAACGACAGGCGGGCAAACTCACGCACCTCCGTCGTGCGACCCGTTGCCACCACATAGTCATCGCCCGTAGGCTGCTGTAGGATGAGGTGCATCGAGCGAACATAGTCCTTGGCATGTCCCCAGTCGCGCTGAGCTGAGAGATTGCCGAGGTGTAGCTTGCTAAGGAGACCAAGCGCAATACGGCTCACGCTACGAGTGATCTTGCGCGTGACGAACGTCTCACCGCGCAGAGGCGACTCGTGATTGAAGAGAATACCGTTGCTCGCATGCATGCCGTACGCCTCGCGGTAATTGACCGTGATCCAATAGGCATAGAGCTTGGCGCAGGCATAGGGACTACGAGGATAGAATGGCGTAGACTCCCTCTGAGGGATCTCCTGCACGAGCCCATAGAGTTCGCTCGTGGACGCCTGATAGATTCGCGTCTTGCTCTCGAGTCCCAGCAGGCGCACCGCCTCTAGGATGCGCAGGGTGCCAATGCCATCGACATCCGCTGTGTACTCGGGCGTCTCGAAGCTTACCTTGACATGGCTCATCGCCCCGAGGTTGTAGATCTCATCGGGCTGCACCTCCTGGATGATGCGGGTGATATTCATCGAGTCCGAGAGATCTCCGTAGTGCAAGAAGAAATTGCGGTGCGTCTCGTGCGGGTCTTGATAGATATGGTCGATGCGCTGGGTGTTGAATAGCGAGCTACGCCTCTTGATGCCATGCACCTCATACCCCTGGCGCAGTAGGTACTCCGATAGATAGGCGCCGTCCTGCCCCGTCACGCCTGTGATCAATGCTCTCTTCATACTCATCTCCTCCTAAAAGCTATAAAAAGATCGAGGCTCGCTCTCTTACACAGGGTAAAGGTAGCGAGCCTCGATATGGATTGCCTAGCGACTGTAGCCGGTCGAGGGCTTAGTCAAGGTTCTGATGGAGCTGCTTCACATAGACAGCCTTCTGCATCTTCTTGCGATTGACTACAGATGGCTTCGTGAATTCACGACGACTGCGAAGCTCGCGCATCTTACCAGTACGCTCGAACTTTCTCTTGAAGCGCTTGAGCGCCTTCTCGATGTTTTCACCCTCCTTGAGTTGAACTACGATCATGATTTGAATCTACTATTATTTATTATTATTACTTTCTAGTCTGAGCCTCAGTGCCACACACGGGGGTATGCACTTCGGGTCTGCAAATTTAGCGACTATTTACCTAACTACCAAAAGCTAAGTCGGCATCGCCCTCTCTCGGGGAGTTACTTCTCGCGAATAAAGATGTTGATCGGCGTGCCGGAGAAGTCCCAATGCTCTCGAATTTGGTTCTCGAGGAAGCGCTTGTACGGATCCTTGATCCACTGTGGGAGATTGCAGAAGAACGCGAAGCTTGGCACTGCCGTAGGGAGCTGCATCACGTACTTGATCTTGATATACTTGCCCTTATGCGCTGGAGGAGGCGTCGCCTCGATGATGGGGAGCATCACCTCGTTGAGCTTATGTGTAGGGACACGCGTGCTACGACGCTCGTACACCTGCTGGACGGTCTCCAGCACCTTGAAGATACGCTGCTTGGTCAGCGCAGAGATGAAGATAATCGGGAAGTCGGTAAAGGGAGCTAGACGCTCACGAATAGCCATCTCGAAGGTCTTGATCACCACCTGACTCTTGTCCTCGACAAGGTCCCACTTATTGACGCAGACCACGAGCCCCTTGCTGTTCTTCTGAATAAGGGAGAAGATATTGAGATCCTGGCTCTCGATACCACGTGTAGCATCAAGCATCAGCACGCAGACATCGCTATTCTCGATGGCGCGGATAGAGCGGATGACTGAGTAGTATTCTAGGTCTTCGTTCACCTTACCACGCTTACGGATACCAGCAGTGTCCACGAGGTAGAAGTTCATCCCGAACTTGTCATAGTGCGTATAGATAGAGTCGCGTGTCGTACCCGCACGGTCAGTCACGATATTACGCTCCTCACCGATGAAAGCATTGATAAGGGAGCTCTTGCCCGCATTAGGACGACCAACGATGGCGATGCGGGGGCAGTCGTACTCCTTGATCTCCTCACGCTCGTCGCCAAGGCTCTTGACGATCTCATCAAGGAGATCGCCCGTACCACTGCCATTGATTGCCGAGATACAGATAGGATCACCGAGGCCGAAGCTATAAAACTCCGCAGAGGCAAGGTGCTGGTCATAATTGTCCGCCTTGTTTGCCACCACGAGGACGGGCTTCTTGGTACGGCGGAGCTTAGAGGCAACATCATCATCGAGGTCAGTCACGCCGTGCTCAATATCCACGACGAAAAGGATCACGTCTGCCTCCTGCATCGCTACCTCGACCTGCTTATTGATCTCTTCCTCAAAGACGTCCTCACTCCCGACGACCCAGCCTCCAGTGTCTACGATGGAGAACTCTCGGTCGAGCCATTCGACTTTGCCATACTGGCGGTCGCGGGTCGTACCCGCCTCTTCGTTTACAATAGCCTGGCGGGTCTCCGTCAGCCTATTGAATAGGGTAGATTTACCCACATTGGGGCGACCTACTATTGCAACCAAATTGCTCATTGTCTAATAATCTTGTTTAGTCTAGTTGATAACCATAGCGCCTGAGCATATTGTCTCGGTTGCGCCAGTCCTTCTCCACCTTGACGAAGAACTCTATAAATATCTGCTTCCCGAAGAACCGCTCCATATCCTTGCGTGCCGAGGTGCCGATACGCTTGAGGGCAACACCCTTGGGACCGATGATAATTCCCTTCTGACTCTCTCGCTCCACGACGATGATAGCGCGGATGCGGATGATCTTCTCCTCGTCCTTAAACTCCTCTACGATGACCTCCGTAGCATACGGGATCTCCTTCTGATAATAGAGCAGGATCTTCTCGCGGATGATCTCGGTGACGAAGAAGCGCGCAGGCTTGTCGGTCAGAGCATCCTTGTCGAAGTAAGGGGGTGAGGGCGGGATGAGGCTCTCGATACGTCTGCGTAGAGGCTCGACGTTGAAGCGGTTGAGCGCCGAGATGGGAACGATCTCTGCGCGAGGGAGACGCTCGTGCCAATAGGCGACGAGCTTCTCTAGCTCGGTCTGATTGCTCAGGTCAAGCTTATTGATCACGAGTAGCACGGGACACTCCAGGCGAGCCACTCGCTCGACGAAGGCATCGTGCTTGTCCGCTGTCTCTACCGTATCCGTGACATAGAGCAGGACATCGGCATCGCCGAGTGCCGACTCAGAAAACTCCAGCATCGACTGCTGCAGCTTGTAGTTCGGACGTAGCACACCGGGCGTATCGCTGTAGACGATCTGCATCTCTGGGGTATTGACGATACCCATAATGCGGTGGCGCGTAGTCTGCGCCTTGCTCGTAATGATCGACACACGCTCCCCGACGAGGAGATTCATCAGCGTAGACTTCCCGACGTTGGGGTTGCCTACTATGTTGACGAAGCCCGAGCGATGCTCGGTGGGACATAAAGACATAAAAACACAAATCTTGGACGGAGAGAAGGGGGTTGTCACGCCTTAGGCAAGGTGCGACACTTGCGCTTGATCGCAAACTTCTCTCCGAAGTTAATTAGAAGCCCGAGCCCAATGCCCGTCGCTGTAAGATAATTGACAAGCTGGATCTCGTGGTTCTGAACCAGCTCTGTAACCGCCTTCAGCTCGACGATCACCTGCCCCTCCACCACAATATCCGCCCGATACTCCCCGACGATATAGCCGCGATAGCTTACCCGAATCGGCACTTCACATTTGTACCTTAGTCCGCGCTGAGCAAGCTCGATACACAGAGCATTGCGATAGACAGACTCTAGGTAGCCCGCGGAGAGAGCACCACGGACTTGATACGCAGACCTTATGATCTCCGCGATCACCTTCTCCACATCCATCGCCATAGCCTCGAAGAGATTACTATCCCTTGACAAACGGGAAGACATAAAAACATAAAGACCTCAAGCCACCATCATACTGGATGCCCTGCTCCTTTATGTTTTTATGTCTCTCTGTCCTATCCCAGCGGAGCTACTTGGGGTCGTAGCCCCACTTGACGTAGACTGCACCCCAGGTGAATCCTGCGCCGAAGCTCGTCAAGATTAGATTGTCTCCCTTGCGGAGATCCTTCTCGCGCTCTGCTAGAAGGATGGGGATCGTAGCCGAACTGGTATTACCGCAGTACTCGATATTGACCATCACGCGATCCATGGGCGCCTTCATCTCGCGTGCCACGGCATCGATGATGCGAAGGTTCGCCTGGTGAGGCACTACCCAGTTGATATCTTCGTAGGCGAGGTTGTTGCGCTCCATCACAGCCAGACAGCTAGATGCCATAGCGCGCACAGCGTGCTTGAAGACCGCTGCACCCTCCTGATACACATAGTGCTCACGACGCTCCACCGTGTCACAGTTCGCGGGGCTAGCCGAGCCACCGCTCTTCATGATGAGGTGGGTCTTGCCGTTACCATCCGTGCGGAAGTGTGCATCGAGGACACCCTCATGCTCTGTCGTAGGCTCGAGAAGCACACAGCCTGCGCCGTCACCGAAGAGTGGTGCCGTAGCACGGTCTGTGTAGTCTACTGCGGCAGACATCTTCTCTGTAGCGACGACGAGGATACGCTGGTAGCGACCAGAGCGAATGTAGTTCGCACCCGCCTCTAGGGCGTAGATGAAGCCTGGGCAAGCCGACGTGAGGTCAAATGTGAAGGCATTGACACAACCCGTCTCGTGCGCCACGATAGACGAAGTCGTGGGGAAATGATAGTCGTGCGTATTCGAAGAGACGATGACACCCTCGATCGTAGCTGGATCAATACCATGCTTCTGTAGCATAGCATTGACAGCCTGGATAGCCATATACGAGGCACCCTTCTCGGGATCGCGCAGGATGCGACGCTCCTTGATACCGACGCGGGTCATGATCCACTCGTCGTTGGTATCTACCATTTTCTCTAGATCAGCATTCGTAAGCTTATCTTCGGGGAGATAGGCGCCTACTGCCGTGATATTTGCGTTGATTGTGCTCATTGAGTTGTTGGGGAGTTGTTTTAGTTTTGCTGAAGTCTGCCGAGGAATGCTGGAGCGCAAGCCTCCTTGGTCACATCTAGGGGAGAATCCTCCCCCGAAAAGTAAGAGGTCCCGAGGCTCTATATGAATAAGTGCCTCGGGACGCTCTGTGGTTCTGAGACCTTGCGATCTAGCGACCTAACCGGGATACTAGAGAGCTAGATCCTTCTCGATAGCTAGCTTGCCACGGTAGTAACCACATGCACCACACACAGTGTGGAAGATGTGCCACTCGCCACAGTTGGCGCACTTAGCTAGGGTTGGTGCTACAGCCTTGTCGTGTGTACGACGCTTGGCTGTCCTCGTCTTGGACTGTCTTCTTTTTGGATGAGCCATTGCTTTATTATTTTAATTATTAATTCTCTTTCAGTTGCTTAAGGGCAGCCCATCGCTGGTCCACACCCTCTTCATCGCGCTCTATACCGTCAGCCTCGGGCTCCACATCTGTGGCGAGGTCTCCATAGAGACGCATCATATCCTCACTACACTCGCCTTCGACGTGGAAGCGCTGAAGTGGAAGCGAGAGGACTATATCTTCGTATAGGAGCCAGTGCAGATCAAGGACGCCCTCACGCTCTGGGATGATAAGGATCTCATCACTCTCCTCCAGATGCTCGGCGCCAAACTTAACCACAAGAGCGCGGTCAGAGACCACGTCATACTCGACATCATCGAGACAACGATCACACTGCACGACCACATACCCATCAAGGGAAATCTGTAGCTGATGCAGGTCGCCACGCTTGACACATACTACTCGCGCGCCGACACTTCCTCGCTTTACATCCGAGTCTATATCAGCGAAATAGTCATCCTCTAGATCATACTCGAACACGTGTTCGCCATCACTGAGGGACTTGAGATTGACCTTATACAGATCCGTATGTACCACCTCCTATAACTATAAAATCCGTGCAAAGGTAACAAAATCCAGCCATTCCTACAACAGACCACACACATTTATCCACCCCCCCAGAGACAGATCCCCATCCACCCCTACCCTAGAGACCGAGACAGAGCATCGCAAGCAGAGGCAACACCATACGCCCACGACGCCACGCCCTACACCGACGGGCACCCACTCGCCTAGGCGACGAGAGAGAGCGGGACGAAGGCTAACCATCTAGCCGACTCAAGGGGAATGATCTCTAGACCAAAACTTGGATTACATAAACCAAAGTTTGGTCTACATATTCCAAAGCTTGGTTTATGTAATCCAAGCTTTGGTCTAGAGATGGAGTAAGGGAAGTCGGGGACTTAGCTTAAGGGGAAACTAGACAGGCACCTTAGAGGGAGCTAGATAGCCGCCTTAGGATGATCGAAGCCTCAACATTCGACTAGACGGGGCTACCGAGATAGAGCGATCGCCCCTCTCCCCAGCAGGCTCTACTGGGGAGAGGGGCGATCGGCATAGGGGCTCTAGAGCAAGGTGATCAGCCCTAGACTATGCAGAGGGATTACTCCTCGTTGCCGAAGAGGTAATTGACATCGAGCTTGACTACCTCGCCGTACTGACGCATGAGGTCGAGAGGCAGATCGCTCTCGCGCCCGATGAGGATATAGGTATAGTCGTCACCCTTGATCACACGCTCGAAGTAAGCCTTCAGATCGTCAAGCGTCAGTGCCTGGAGCTGACGATAGACCTCGGGGCGATTATCCTCCGTGATGCCGAGACGCTTGAGCTGCTCGTAACGCCAGAAAATATCTTCGCGCGTGATACGCTCAGCCTCGATACCCTTGAGAGCTGATTCCTTGGCAGCCTCGAAGCTCAGGGGCTTGAGTGGCATTTCACTCAGGAGGGCGCGCATGGCAGATAGAGCTTCGGGGAGCTTATTCGCCTGAGTACCGACGAACGCCTCTACGCTCTTGTAGTCGCCCGTGCGCTGTGCGCCACCGTAGAAAGCATAAGCAGAATAGCCGAGAGACTTCGCCTCGCGAATCTCCTGGAACACAACCGAACTCATGCCTCCGCCGAAGTATTCGTTGAAGAGCGCGCTAACGGCAGCTTCCTTGGCATCGAACACCTCACCACGGCGCACCATCATCAGCTGTGTCTGCACCATGTCATAGTCTACATAGTAGATCTTGTGACCCGTAGCGACCTTGTCATAGACCTTAGAGGCAGGGACGGGCTTCACACCTGGGCGGTGGTACTTGCGCAGTGCCTTGCTGAGGGTCTTGAGGTCATTGCCGTAGTAGAAGATACGGTGCTGATAGGTGGGAAGGGTCTTGATGAGATCCGCCAGCTGCTCAGGCGTGAAGGCATCGATCTCAGCACGAGAGAGTGCATCACGCGAAGGGTTGCTCTCGCCATAGCTGGCATAGGTGCGTAGCTCGCGGAAGATGCGATCCTTATTGAGCTTGGCATCGTGACGCTCCTTGTAGATCATCTCACGGAGCGAAGTGAGGGCATCGGCATCACCCTTGACATGAGACAATAGGTGCTCTAGGAGGGCTACGCCTGCCGTCATGTTACGCTTCAGCCCAGAGAGGGTGATGTACGAACGGTCAGCATTGGTCGTCACACGATAGCTCACCCCGAGCTTATAAAACTCCTGCTTCACCTCCTCGGGCGTCATGTCGTCCGTGCCGAGATACTGCAGATAGTCGAGGGCGAATGCCATACGGCGGTCAGCACGCGTGCCGAGCTCGAAGATATAGTTGAGCTCGAAGAGGTCATTGTCCTCATTGACGATATACTCGATCGTGTGCTTGCCTGCACGCTCACGACGTATAGCCTTGCTGTAATCGACCCAAGCGGGAGAGAGGCGTGGCGACTCCTGTGCTAGAAGGTTCTTGGCAAATGGAGAGAGGGCATTCATATTGAGCTGAAGGGGCGTGATGCCAGGATTCTGCACGCGCACAAGGTCAGCATTAGGCCCCTGACGCTTGTAGACTACCACGTAGCCCTCGCCATAGTGACGCTGAGCATAAGCCATCACATCAGCCTTCGTCACGGTGCGCATGCGCTGGAGCATGCCGAGATAACCCTCGATGCTCTGCCCATGAATATAGAGACTGTAGAGCTTCTGCGCTACAGCGTCAGCCTCGACATACCCACGGAGCTGCTCCAGCTCCATGTCGTTGATCACTGCCTCCAGGAGCCAGTCGGGGAAGTCGCCACGCTTGATGCGGTCGATCTGCTCCAGCACGAGTGCCTCAGCCTCCTCTAGGGTCTGCCCCTGTCGTGGCACAGCGTAGAAGGTGTGGACGTTATACTCATTGTGATGGAGGGGATACGACCCCGCCTGCATCACGCGCTGAGCTTGATTGAGATTGAGGTCAATGAGACCCGCCTTGCCATTGGTCAGCAGGGCATCGATCAGCGTGGTATAGATCTCATCGTCCGTACCTGCTCCACCGTGGCGACGATAGGCGAGGTAGAGCATCTCGGGATCGGTAGATACCAGTTCGTGGCGTACAGTCTTGGTCATCTCTGGTTCGATGGCGAAGGTAGGCTGCACCACTTCGTGCGAAGCCTTCTTGCCAAAGTACTGATCCACGAGCGCGATCGTACGGTCAAAGTCTAGGTCTCCGACGAGGACGATGGCATAGTTCGATGGTGTATAGTACTGGTCGAAATAGCGATGGATCGCCACGAGCGAAGGACTCTTGAGATGCTCGCTCGTCCCAATGGTCGTCTGCTGACCGAGGGGATGCGTGGGGAAAAGCGCAGAGTTGAGCAGGGTCGAGAGGCGACGGCTAATGCGATCCTGATTCATATTGTACTCCTCGTACACAGCTTCCATCTCGGTGTGGAAAAGGCGAAGCACGAGCTCGTCGAAGCGTTCGCTCTCGATCTGAAGCCAACGCTCTAGTTCGTTGGCAGGAATATCATTCTTGTAGACCGTCTCCTCTACCCAGGTGTGGGCATTCGTCCCCTGCGCACCGATGGAGGTCGTTAGGCGGTCATACTCATTGGGCGAGACGTAGCTCGCTGCCACCTGCGAGATAGAGTCTATCTGTCGGTAGATAGCAGTGCGACGAGCTTCGTCCGTCTCAGCCTTGTGCGCCTCGTAGAGATCACGGATCTTCTCCAGCTCTACGCGCTCACGCTCCCAGTCCATGCTGCCGAGGCGACTCGTCCCCTTGAAGAGCATATGCTCGAGGTAGTGCGCCAGCCCTGTGTAATCCTTGGGGTCATTGTTCGATCCCGTACGTACAGGGATGTAGGTCTGTATGCGAGGTTTGCTCGCATTGCGACTGAGGTAGACCGTCAGCCCGTTGGGCAAGCGGTAGACGCGGGTGTGGGTAGGGTCGCCCGTCACTTCCTCGTAGCTATAGCCCGCCGCATCCGTATGGCGGACGGTGCGGTAGTCCTGAGCTGTAGCAGAAGTCATGAGGAGGGTCAAGCTAAGCGAACAAGCCATCAAAATCTTCTTCATAAGTGGTTGTAATCATTTGTTCTATATTTCTTCAAAGGTACTCATTTCTTTGCAAAGGGCTTAGGGCGCCTCCTGCAAGACCGCCTGCACACCTCCTAAAGATTGCCCCGAGATCCTACCGAAGGTCAAAGCTCCGAGACACAGTGGAGCATCTACGCGCCCAAGCTTGAATATACGAATCAAGGCTTGGCACATATGCGCCAAGCCTTGACCTATAGATGGATGCGGTAAACTTTGTTTGTGGAGGGCTGACGGGGCTAAGCCCTCACCCTAGGTCACACCAATAGACCTACTACTGACGAATTAGCTCTAGATCAGGATGACACCCAGCGAAAGCATTCTCCTCCACAGTCGCCGAGGCAGGCAGATACACACGACGCAGGCGAGGACACTGCTCGACAGCAAAGCTCCCGATGACCTCCGTGCCAGCACCAAATACTAGCTCCTCCACGGCTGGGTGGTCGAAGATGATGTTCTTGCCCGCACGCTTGGTAGGTTTCAGCTCGACCCGCTTCATCGCCCGAGGGATGTAGAGAGGCATTTCGCTCTCACCCATGCGGTAGAGCGTGCCGTAATAGTTCTCTATATACTTATTCTGGAGCGATGAAGATATTGGCGACCGTTAGCCCTGCTTCGCTGAGGCGCATAAGGTCGGGGCGATCGAGATTCTGAATATTCTCCCCGAGATAGAGGTCTGTGACGCTGGAGAGAATCGTGCGGGGATTGAAGTTCGTGATCTGAACGCCCTTGATGCTGTAGGGGACAACGAGCTCAGGACCTCGGACAGGCTTGACATCGCTGACCGTGAGCTGGCTATGCTCGTAGCGCAGGTCTAGGCTCTCGTGGCTGGGGAAGAGCGAGCAGTCGAGCTGCCATACATCGAGATATGGAGCATACTCGGAGATCTGAGAGCGGACGAACTTGACCCCGTTGGTCGGGTCTGCGATATGCCACGTGCCATCGACATAGACATAGTTTCAGGCATGTCCTCCGAGGAGGTAGCCTGGCATGCCATACTGATAGAGGTCTCCGCTGGCGATGGTGGCAGGGATACCCTGCGACTCGCACATCACCTCCAGGAGGTTGGCATAGCCTTGACACACGCCCTTGCGATTGACGAAGACCGCATAGGGGCTATTGTCGCTAAAGTTGTACGTCACATTGTCACACAGCCAGCGAAAGATCTTGAGATACTTGTCCGTCGCACTCGTGGCAGAGCTCACGAGCGTGGTGGTGAAGGCACCGATCTCGCGATATTGCTCCTCGGTGATCCTCTGCGAACCAAGCCCGCTGAGCGCAGACGGGTCAATAATATCCAGCAGACGATCTACCCGCACAGCTCCCATCCCCTCCAGCACAATCGCGCCATCGGGCTTAGGGAAAGATACCCCAGGCGTAGGAGGCGTAGGAGGATCGGGCGTAGGTGTAGGCTCTGGGGTGGGAGCGGGAGGAGTAACAACGGCAGGCTCATCCTTGTCGGGTGATCAGGCAGGCGCAAGCAGACAGAGCGCGCTCAGCAAGAGGAGTTTCTTCATTATCGTTCGGTCTAGATGACTAAAAACTGACCACAAATATAGATATTCTCCGAACTCTACAAACAGAGCCGTTTACTATCCTTTTTAGCCTCTCAAGCGCACCCCCGCCACCCAGCACATTCGCCCCCATCAGCCCTAACACACGAGGCAACCTAACCCCGTCTAGGACTACTCTAGGGAGACTTACTTATTATCGTCAAGAGGACTTACAGTAAGTCGCCCTCGGGACTTATCTTGAGTCGTCTCGGGGACTTACAGTAAGTCACCCGAGAAGTAAACTTTAAGTCTTCAAGGCATTCCTACACAGAGATCACTTCACACGACACATCAATCCCCACGGGACGTGTACTGATGTACGCCCCGCGGGGATTGTGGGATATGGCAGAGGAATCTACCAGCAGAGGAGCAGGCTACTTGACGACGCCTAGCTCACGACCAACCTTGATGAAGGCTGCGATGGCATGATCGAGGTGCGCCTGACTATGAGCGGCCGAGAGCTGTACGCGAATGCGTGCTTCGCCCTTGGGCACTACAGGATAGTAGAAGCCCGTCACGTAGATACCTTCCTCGAGGAGGCGTGCAGCATAGTCCTGCGAGAGCTTCGCATCGTAGAGCATCACAGCGCAGATGGCACTCTGCGTGGGCTTGATGTCGAAGCCTGCCGCTACCATCTTGTCACGGAAGTAGGCAACGTTGCTCATGAGCTTGGTGTGTAGCTCATCGCTTTCCTTCAACATCTTGAAGACTTCGATGCCTGCACCTACCACTGCGGGAGGAATAGAGTTTGAGAAGAGGTATGGGCGTGAACGCTGACGGAGCATATCGATGATCTCCTTGGGCCCTGTCGTGAAGCCACCGATAGCACCACCGAACGCCTTACCGAGCGTACCCGTATGAATGTCAATGCGACCGTAGCAATCGTACTGCTCGGCTACGCCACGACCCGTAGCACCGACCACGCCCGCAGAGTGACATTCGTCTACCATCACGAGGGCGTCGTACTTGTCTGCCAGGTCACAGATCTTGTCCATAGGAGCGACGTTGCCATCCATAGAGAATACACCATCGGTGACGATGATACGGAAGCGTGCGCCCTGAGCTTCTTGGAGTACGCGCTCGAGGTCTGCCATGTCAGCATTGGCATAGCGATAGCGCTTTGCCTTACAGAGACGAACGCCGTCGATGATAGAGGCATGATTGAGCGCATCACTAATAATAGCATCCTCCTCGCCGAAGAGTGGCTCGAAAACTCCGCCATTGGCATCGAAGCACGCGGCATAGAGGATCGTGTCCTCCGTGTGGAAGTAGTCAGAGATCGCGCGCTCCAGCTCCTTGTGAATGTCCTGCGTGCCACAGATGAAGCGTACGGAGCTCATCCCGAAGCCATGGGTGTCCATCGCTTGCTTAGCCGCTGCGACGAGACGAGGGTGATCGCTTAGCCCGAGATAGTTGTTTGCACAGAAGTTCACTACGGGCTGACCCGCACCGACCTTGATGTCTGCGCTCTGAGGTGTGATGATGATGCGCTCACGCTTGTAGAGTCCTGCTTCCTCGATCGCCTTGAGCTCGGCCTGGAGGAAGGTCTTCATTCCTTTGTGCATGGGATTATAGTGTTTGGGTGATTAGGAGTCTAACGGAAGAAGCTAGAGCCTTACCCGCTTCGGATAGTGTGGCTCTAGCTTCCTATAGGGAGGGAGATTATTCGGCAGAAGGTTCTTCGTCCGCCTCCTCGGCAAAGCTGGTGAAGCCTGCTGAGACGAGGACGTTGTACCAGGAGAAGAGCTTCTTGATGTCTGAGGTGTAGACGCGCTCGCGGTCAAAGTTCTCCACCACTTCGGCGAAGGCACTCTGCAGAGCATCTGCCGAAGCGAGGGCAGAGAGGTCTACGGGCTTGCCTTCATGACGGGCATAGGCCTTCGTAAGAACTTCAGAGAGGGTAATATCTTCGTCCGTGGTGTACATCGTGATGTCTCCGAGAGAGACTACGCGTTCACGCGCCATCACAGGGGCACGGCGACCATCGACGAGCGACTCGACGATGAGATTGTTTCGTCCCTGGCTCACGAGGCGATACAGCCCGGGCTTGCCAGAGATAGAGAGAATGGTTCTAAGCATTGTAATACTAAGATGTATTGTTGATTATTCCTTTGTGAAGGCGAAAGTCTTCTCCTAGAGGATCTTTCCGGGACGAGGCGCCATGCGGATAGCTGCCTCAGCAGCTTCTTCACCCTTATTGCCTAGGGCACCGCCTGCACGCACTGCCGCTTGCTCCATCGTGTCTGTCGTCAGGACGCAGAAGATGACTGGTGCGACGTTGTCCATGTCGGCATTGAGCTTCGTGATACCTGTCGTGACGCCCTGGCACACGTAGTCGAAGTGAGGTGTGTCACCGCGCACCACACAGCCGATGACGATGATGGCGTCATAGACATTAAGACGCTTGAGGCGAGCGGCAGCATTCGTGAGTTCGAATGCGCCTGGCACTTCCACCACGCGAATATCTTGCTCGGCGACCCCCGCCCCAGTAAGGCAAGTGAGTGCGCCCTCGAGCAGAGGCTTCGTGATATTACTATTCCACTCTGCCACAGCAATGGCAATGCGCAACCCTACACCATTGAGGGGCTGCGCATTGTCCTGTCTGCTCATAATACGGTCTATCGTAGACATATAATGTATAGTCAGTAGTATCCAGCCGTACGCTACGCGCTTAGCGAGCGTTGGCACGGATGATATCCACCTCTACGTTCATCCCTTCGGGCGTAGAGCTGTACTTGGTCTTCACCTCGTTGTAGATCTCGAGTGCCTTGGCAGTGTTGCCGAGCTGCTCATAGGCGTGACCAGCCTTCACGAGGGCGCTGGGAGAGATCGCATCATTGTCTGCCATTTTCGCTGCCTTCTCGTAAGCGCTAGCAGCTTCCTGATACTGCTCGAGCTGAGCATAGCAGTCGCCGATGAGACGCTCTACTGAGGGCGCCACGTAGGCATCCTTGCTATCGAACTTGCGAAGCTCTGCAATAGCCTCCTGGTACTGACCACCGTCGTAGAGGGCGATACCCTTGTAGGCATGAGCGAGATTGGCTGCGTCCGTCCCCGAATACTCGTTGATAATAGCATCAAGCCCCTTCTCAGTGAGGCCTGCACCAGCGATAGCCAGGCTATCCTGCTGATTGAGGAAGTGATCTTCGGCGATGAAGAGCTCTGCTGAAGCCTTCTCATTGCGAGGCTCCTTGATGAGCTTGGTATAACCATACCATCCGAGGATAAGCGCGAGTACTACACCCGCAGCGATAAGGATCTTCTTGAGGTTCTTCTCGAGGAAAGACTCACTCTGTAGAGCGATTCTCTCTACCTGCTCGAAGCCATTCTCTTGGCTATTCTGTTCGTGCTGAGACATTACAGTAATATTATCTATTAAATTATTATTCCCTTTGGTTGCGCTCCGTGTGTGGCTCGAGGCTTAGCATGCGCACACCTCTACCCCACCCTATAGGATTATGCTCCGCAAAGTTAAGATTTTTCTCCGAATAGCCACATTCCCACTCCACTAGCACATCACAGAAGAGAAACGATCCCTAACCCTGCAATTGCATAAAACGCCCTATCTTTGTCAAGAAGTCCACTCACATCAATTAGCATACCGACCGCCCCTATACTATCTACGAGATGCAAATAGACAAGAACACCAAACAGAGCACCAGGAGCCAGTACCTCGACATACTCCGTGGAATACTTATCCTCAGCGTTATTTGGGGTCACAGCGTCGCAAATGTCGGTGGCGCGGGGTACTACGCCAGCGGGATCTTTTGGGCAGATCCTATACATAAGCTACTATATTCCTTTCACATGCCCCTCTTTATAGCGATCAGTGGGTATCTCTCCTATGGGGCGATACAGCGCCACAGGGCAACCGCATCAAATTCTGAGAAGCTTTCTGAGGTATTCTGGATTCATCGCCGCCTTAAACATTCTCTTCTTCACAGAGTGCTTGTCTTTCTGAGCCTTAACGATCCCCAAGGCCAGCTTCCTTAAGACATTTAGG
>JBHACZ010000030.1:0-17994 GCA_041854825.1 Porphyromonas sp.
AGGCACATACGCCCCGGAGCCTCCACCGATACTATCGGCAGTGGCACAAAGTTCGGATTCTTGCTCCGAATAACCAAATTCTTTTAGCCCAACTTCCCGTGACGCTCATCCCAACTTCCGCAGTTCAACTTATCCCCTGCCCTCTTCCGCTCCGAATGCTCCATCGAACGCACACCTTCATCCCCTACCTCCATGCCTCCTGCCCAATGTCCTACCACCTACCTGCACCTCTATCCACACAACCTACCTCACTTGCTCAGGCTAGTCTGATCAAGCGCACACACGTGATCCACACGAGCGCATTCATAGGTGGTAGATTTTACCGAGAAGGTAGTACCTTTTTTCTCCAATAGTGTGACCAATAATCCCAGGCACTACGTCTGAGATTATGAATACTGTACTTTACTCGTATGAATACAGTACTATATTTATATAAGTAAAGTACTATATTCATACGAGTATAGTACTATACTTCTAAATCAGGATATAGCTTCTAGGGAAAAAGGTACGCTCTATGGGCATTATCCGATGCACCTTTTCCCAAAACTTTCGGGTACTATTGGACAGAGCTATTGCCTTGGTCTCCTGCAGAGGGGCGACCATGGCGTGGAGATAGCTAGAGCCTTCTCACGAGAAGCTCCGCACCTGCCTCCCTACCCGAGCGGTAGAGAGGCAGGCGCGGAGCCATTGCACGGGGCATAATGGGGCTGAGATCAGAATAGTCCCTCCTAGGTATGGGTCTGCAAGTAATCTACTTAGATATAGGTATTGCTCAGGGGATGAATGCCCTCTACCTTTGCATCAGAGAGTCGAGTAGGAGTTTCCCTCTAGTCCCGCTCTGTAAATAGTAAACCGTTTAAGTGATAAATCGAATAGACGTGTCCCCCTCGGGAGAGGCGGACACGTCTGTATTTATATGCGTGCTACTGCACGAACAGTTCGGGAGAGTACCTTATATCTCGACCACGACCTCCACGGGGCAATGGTCAGAGCCTAAGATGTCCGTGTGGATGTGTGCCGAGACGAGATTGGGACGAAGACGCTCGGAGGCGAGGAAGTAGTCGATACGCCAGCCCGTATTCTTCTCACGAGACTTGAAGCGATAAGACCACCACGAGTATATGTCTCGCTGATCGGGATAGAAGTGGCGGAAGGTATCCACGTACCCAGCATCGAGAAGCGTCTGAAACTTGCCACGCTCTTCATCCGTGAAGCCGGGATTGCGGCGATTGGTTTTGGGATTCTTCAGGTCTATCTCGGTATGTGCCACATTGAGATCACCACAGAGGATCACAGGCTTACGCTCCTCGAGACCGAGGATATAGACACGGAAGGCATCTTCCCACTCCATACGGTAGTCTAGGCGACGCAGCTCATCTTGCGCATTGGGTGTGTAGACCGTCACGAGATAGAAGTCTGGCATCTCTAGCGTGATGACACGCCCCTCCCGATCGTGCTCCTCGATCCCCAAGCCGTAGCTCACTGATAGAGGTTCGTGGCGAGAAAAGATGGCAGTACCCGAATAACCCTTCTTCTCGGCGTAAGACCAATAAGAGCGGTAGCCATCGAACTGTGCATCTAGTTGTCCCGCCTGCATCTTGGTCTCCTGCAGGCAGAAGAAGTCCGCCCCGATCTCTCGAAAGATCTCTGGGAATCCCTTCTCATAGCACGCACGTAGACCGTTTACATTCCAGGAGATGAATTTATATACCATATTATTTCTTCTTGTAGTCTTGAGTTACATCCTTTTATTACAGATGCGAAAGTAGCCAATTCTATCGACAACCTTGACAAAGAGTTTACTCCCCTACGATAGACGAAGGCTATTGACCTGAGCATTTAGCACGTTGCTCCGCACGCTCGTACTGTATGCTACGCGTCATGCGGAAGGACTGCTTGTAGAAGACAAAGAGCGGAATGGCAACCCCGATAGCTAGGGCGAACATGATGATCGCCGCCGTCATCGCATTGCTAAAAATATCCGTCAGATATGCCTCACGAGCCATCGTATCACCCGTCTCCATAAACCTCATCACCCCGAGGAGCGAGCGATAGGCATACATCCCTGGGATCATCGGCAGGAGCGCAGGGAAAGAAAACACCTCACTGGGATAACGCGCACGATAGGCAAAGGCAATACTCACACACCCGATCAGAAGTGAAGCGAAGAACGTTGCCACCGCAATGTCTACATCCCCATAGGTCATCAGAGCAAAGCGTGTCATATGCCCTAGAGCAGCCAGGATGGGGACGTAGATAAAGCTCTGGCGAGGCGGATTGGACACGGCTGCAAAGCCAAGAGCTGCTAGAGCAGCCAGCACACCATCTAGCAGTACAGAGGAGAGAATATCTGACATAATCGAGAGTGAGATTAGACAAGTCGGAGGTTGAGTAGCAGGAGTGTAATACTCAAGCCGAGCGTTATGCTTAGGACGATGAAGATGGCATTGATAATTCGTGACACACCATTTAGGATATAGCCATCGAAGAAGTCGATCATGCTGTTGATGAAGGGAACGCCCGGGATGAGAAAGAGTACACTTGTCCCTAGTGCTACCTCTGGAGTTTCGCTCCAGCCCGTAAGCGAGCATAGCCCTGCTACCAGTGAAGAGAGGAAAGCTGCCACAAAGACGGTCAAGTAATGGTACGCATGCCTTAGATTCAGTTCTTGACGGACGTAGAATGCCAGGGCTGTCCCGATCCAAACAAACGAAGCTGCTGTAGCATCGCCCCCGAAAAGCAGGCAAAAGGCCGCGTTGGCTACGCTGATGAGCAGGAGAATCATCCATCTATTCACTCGAGGCGAAGCCAGTACCTCGTCCAGTCGTGTCGCTAGATCTGTGATCGCGGGGCGGGTATCGTATGCCCACCAGCTGAGGCGACTCAATTCGGCATTGAGAAGGAAGTTGAGCGGAAGACTACGGTGATGCGTCATCCCGGTCGTGGGGTGAGCTTCACGGTAGGTTCCTCGGCTAGGACTGCGGTGCGGGATGAGTGAAATGGCGACATTGCGCTGGAAAAGCATCATCGTAATGTCATAGCCATACGCCTCTGCCACACGAGTGGTGTTGAGGACTATTCGGGAAGTTTGTACGCCGACACTCGTCTGTATCGTCGCAAAGCGGAGAAGAAAGTCTAGTAGTGCCTCTTGCTCCAGCGTGTCTTGGGTCTGTGCTGTCGTAGTCTCCATAAAAGTAGAAACAGATGGGACGTGTTCCCACAAATATACGAGATTTCTCCCGAAGGCACTACAGATCTCAGGCGTATATCAATGCGAAACTCCCCTGCGCTCGGTCACGAAGATCCGAAGCGCAGGGGAGCTTGCTTGAGTTAGGAGAAGGATCGACTTACTTCAGCTCGACATAATAGCCTACGACCTCACCTGAGTCAGGATAGAAGCCACGCAGATAGAGTGACGAATTAGACTGACCACGACGACCACCTTGCTGAGCTTGGCGCGTCGAGGCAATGGCTTTGTTCAGATCTGCGATACTGCGCACAGGGCTGTTGTTCGCCGTTAGAATGATATAGCCAGCGCGAATACCTGCCGAACGCAAAGCTCCAGACGATACTGCCTGCACTTCTACACCATAACTCAAGCCATAGGCACGAAGCTTATCAGCATCGATGGCACGGAGCTTAGCCCCGAGAGCATCACTGCCGGTATTCGTTTCCTTGATGACACCTTGACCACCTTCCTCATTTTTGAGCGTTACGCGGACGGTCTTGCTCGTACCACGGCGATCTACCGTCACAGCGATGGTATCTCCAGGACGATGGCGACCGATCTCACCCTGCAATTGACCGAAGTCGTCAATACTCTGTCCATTGATCGCCGTGATCACATCGCCCTTCTCAATGCCTGCTGCAAGGGCTGCGCTGATCTCAGCAAACTCCGCGATGTAAACACCTTTATTTACCTTCAGATTCTCTTGCTTAACCAATTCGGGTGTAACATCCAAACCAACGATCCCGAGCAATCCGCGCTGCACCGAGCCAAACTTCTTAATATCCTCGACAACCTTGGCTGCCATATTGATGGGGACAGCGAAGGAGTAACCAGCATAGTTGCCCGTCTGAGAGTAGATCATCGTGTTGATCCCAACCAGTTCACCCTGCGCATTGACCAGTGCACCGCCACTATTACCTGAGTTTACTGCCGCATCGGTCTGGATGAAGCTCTCGACTTTACTCAGCCCAGAGCCACCACTGCGAGGTGTCGTGCGGCTCTTGGCACTAACGATACCTGCCGTCACCGTACCCGTCAGATTAAATGGATTCCCTACAGCCAGCACCCATTCGCCGAGACGAAGCTTGTCGCTATCACCGAAGGGGATGGTAGGCAGATCCTTTGCCTCGATCTTCAGTAGGGCAATGTCCGTATTGGGATCTGTCCCGATGAGCTTGGCAGGGAATGTACGCTTGTCGTCGAGCGTAACATTGATATTGCTACTACCATCGACGACATGGTTATTCGTCATAATATAGCCGTTGTTGCTGATGATGACACCAGAGCCATAGCCCACGACTGGTTCCATTCGGGACTGCATGCCACCCTGTCCTCCGAAAAAGAACTCAAAGGGATCTATTCCACCCATCGAGGGGCGACTCTGGCGCTCTGCCTCTACCTTAATATGTACAACAGCCTGCACCGAACGCTCAGCAGCATCGGTAAGGTCTGGCGCAAAGCCACGATTCTGCGGAGAGATCGCCATCGAGGAGTTTTGGAATCCGTGCGCTAGAGCCGAATGGTCGCGCACCGTAAGATCCATATCTGCACTGAGCCCGCGACGCGTACCGCCGTTGAGGGCGTAGAAGGTGGCTGTCGAAGCCACGACGCTCACCGCCACAACTGCCGAGGCGGAAGCAAGACGTTTCAATACTTGGTTCATTCTTTTATTATTGTTCGTTATTGTTGTGCCTACTCGTACGAGGTTACTGTGATAACCTCTATGAGTACACAGACAAATAACGTGCCACGTGTAGTGCTATTGTGATACGCTGTGATATTTTCTTCCTTAGGATAATGCTTTCAAACGCTCTCTTCATCAGCATTTCCCATATCCATTGTTCCCTTATTTTTTTGTTCTTGAAACCGAACTATATACCCAGGTCTAAGGACAATCAAGATCTCATCTCTACAAACGCATAAATCTTCCCTCATGGGACTCAACTTAAGTCGTCCTCGGGACTTACCCTAAGTCGCCGAGACGACTTACAGTAAGTCCCTTGAGCGATATACAGTAAGTCTCGAAGTATACCTCACGCGGATAGTGATGGTACATATATAAACTGCCGTGGCATCACCCTCACCGAATGCGAGGGGATGCCACGGACAGCACAGATGAAAAAAGTTATGGGGTGAGCGCTGGCGTCGCGCGTTAGTCTTCGATAGCCTTAGCCGAAGAAGCGCCAGAGACTTCGCTCTTGGTGATGCGAGGCGTGCCGTGATAGCGGAGCGAACTAGCACCACTAACTTCGTAAGATAGCTCTTCGGTCACGCGGAGCTTGGCGGAGGAAGCACCAGAGCAGTCGAGTGAAGCACGCACCGCTGAGAGATTTACGAGATCAAGACCTGATGCGCCAGAGCAATCAGCCTCCAAACGCTCTGCCTTGCCTGTCACGGTGATACGGCTTGCACCCGAGGCATCTACATCGAGCTTGCTTGCCTCTAGGAGCGCTAGGATAATGTTGCTGGCACCCGAGGCATCTAGCTCCATTTCACGAGTCGTGAGCGTACCATACACCTTAGCAGTGCTAGCGCCCGAGAGCTCTATGCTAAGTTTGTCGGCAGAGATAGCCTCTGGGATGACGAGCAGTGAGGACGTACTCACATCAATCTTCTGAATGTCGGGCGTGTAGACTTCGACAAGGAAGATGCCATCCTTCTTGGCGTCGATCTTGCCGATTCCTTCTTCTCTGAGATGAAGCTCTCCATCCTCGACACGGCAGATGAAGCGTTCGGCACGCTCTGCCGAGGGAGCCGTGATGACGAGCCTTGGTGTCGCGCTCTGGAAGACACGAATGTGCATGGGGCTCTCGACTTCGATCTTGGGAACGCCTGCGAACTGGCGTTCGCTCACGATGCTATCTCCGTAGGTAGCATTGTCGAGGTTAGAGATGCTGATGCCTCGCGCATTGTAGTTATCCGCCATACCACGGACGAAGGTCGAGCACCCTGAGCAAGATACCATCGACGAAAGGAATAGCACGCCAGCGAAGAGGGCGGCAGGTTTGATTAGCTTGGTGATCATAATGAGTTGTATGATTGGGGTTAGTGATGAATGTCTAGTCTCCGGTGCGATTGGCTTCGCCCTCAGTAAGCTCTCGGCACAGATCCTCAAGCGATAGCCCAAGGAGACGAGCTTCGTGGAGAAAGTTGGGTAGCGTCTCCTCATGGAAACGTACCAGCCTCCTCTGTCGAATAATCTCTACCGCCTTCGGAGTGACGAAGTAGCCCAGCCCACGCTGTGTATATATAATGTCTGCACGCTGTAGACGCTCGTATGCTCGAGTGACGGTAATGGGATTGACCTCCATCTCCACTGCCATCTCACGCACCGACGGCACACGTTCATCAGCGAGATAACGCCCCGTGAGGATACGTTCGCTCAGCAATTCGATGATGTGGGCGTAGCCAGGATAGGACTGATTGGGTTGCATACTGATAAGTTTAGTTGAGAGAATTAGTAAGGTGCGGTCGCGAGGCGGTGATAAATCCGATGAGCAAGAAAGCCAACTGCACCGAGTGCCACGAGAAGTACCAGCACCATCTTGCCTGTGTAGTCTGAGCCAACATCAGCAAGCATCAGAAGCCACGCCTGCACGATGAGGCTTAGGCAAGCGAAAAAGAGACCAAGCAAGAAGTGACGCACGTGCATGGCACAGAAGATCCCGAAGAGTATCGTCATCAGCACTAGAGATAGTGAGACGCTAGCCTCAAGAGCATAGCCACTAAACAGCTCACCCATCCCCTGTACCTCGAGGAACATCTCAGAGTAATCGCGCCATAGAATAGAGAGAGGAAGATCTGCAATCATCACAGCGTCAACAAGGAAAGATACAATCACGACCATGTGCTGTAGTATGACGAGTGTCAAAAAGACAATCCCAAAGGTTGCCGCCTTCTCACTCAGCCGTGCAGGTGTCGTAGCATAAGACATCGGCGTAGGATAAAAGATCTTGCGGTTGAGATACCAAAGGAAGGACAGCGTTGAGAATATCAACACTAATGCGAGATCCTGACCTAGGTTATACTCGTCGGGAGAGCTCACACTCCAGCTATCAGAGAGACCAAGGAGCCAAGGCACGCGAGGCAATACCGCCGTGAAGATGAACAGCAAGCCAAGCAAGCCGATGAGCGAACGATGATGCGTCTTGAGCTCTGCACGGCAGAGGAGACGGATGCGTTCTATGGAGAAATTGGTAGTTGTCATATTATATACGTATATCGGTTATACTGAATGAGTACCAATGCGTCGCCAGATAAGTACCAGCACGCCCACGAGCGCCACTAGCATATATATCGCAGCGAAAGCTATCGATCCAGAGAGATCTAGCAGAGCGGTCATGTCACCGGTGAAGTCTAGAGAAGTCAGCACACGGACGACCAGCATCTGGCGCGGGATGAGACTTACCGCACTAGAGACTACATACCCGAGCAATAGGCTTAGGAGAAATCGTCTGTGATACATCGCCATCAGGATGTAGATCAGATGCCCGACGACCTGCCACAGCACGATCAGACACCCGATGCTCATCAGCCAAGGAATCTGCAATTCGTCCAGCATATGCCATACACTCCGAATCATCTCCCACGACTCCGAGACATCCATCACTGTAGAGGCTAGAAGTGCTATCACACCGAAGGCAATCGGAGCGATCAGAGCGAAGGCAGTAGTGACCGTAAAGAGAACCACCATCTTCTCCATCTGGGTAGAAGGCACCAGCGACAGTGCCATGGGGATAGACTGATATGCCCGACGATTGACATACCAATAGCCTGCTCCCAGTGAGAAACTCCAGAAGATGAGTAGCGATAGACCCGAAAAGAAAATAGAGGTCGGATCATCCCACGAGAAGAGAAATGGCAGCAGAGCGATCGCCAGCGCTATACCGAGTGCACCGAGCAGATAGCGGCGGTAAGCCGTGATCTCCATCCTTAGGTGCCACCAGTAGCGGTCGAATGAGAACGAGAATGCATTCATAACGCTGGAAGCTAGCTTTGGTTAGTAGGTTGGTAGCTGTGCGTAGGTTCTTCGCCTATGAGCAGAATGCGCTGCATCGCACGCGGTTCGCTCACCATAGCGTTAAAGAATAGCTCCATAGAGAATTCGTAGCCCTCTCTATCGGCTTCGGTTGCCCACACACCGTACTCTCCCATCACGCCACCCTCACGATAGATAGCGCGTGCAGCATTGTCCGCCGTCACCTTGCCGAATGTAAACAGCTCCGTCAGACGTACGACGCTCTCGTTGCACACGATGCGATTGTGGTCAAGTAGGATGATACGGTCGATGAGCTGCTCTAGGTCTCTCACCTGGTGGGTGCTGATGATCACTGTCTGCTCTTCGCTGATATAGCCTGCTAGGAGGCGACGGAAGGTAGACTTGGATGGGATGTCTAGCCCGTTAGTTGGTTCGTCCAGCAGTAGCAGGGGCGTACGCAGGGATAGCGCCAGCGCGATGGCAGCCTTTTTCTTCTGCCCGAGGGAGATCGTCCCGAGATTCATCTCCCACTGTAGATCAAACTCCTGAATGATCTGATCTGCCATCTCCGCATCGTATGTAGGATACAGCGGACTGATGATGCCGAAGTACTCACGGATCGTCATACGAGGCAGGATAATATCCTCGGGGAGCATATACAGCTGACGAAGCATCTCCACCTGTCGCTCGCGAGCATTGGATCCGAGGGTGGTAACCATCCCAGCACGTGCGTGTAGCTGACCTGCGATGAGCTTCATAAGCGTACTCTTCCCCTCACCATTGCGCCCGAGAAGTCCGACGATACTACCGCGAGGAATGTCAAGAGATAGCTCCGAGAAGAGCGTTTGGTTACTCTTGTACCCGAATGTGATTGACTGAATCTGTATCATTGCACTGATGTTTATATTTGGTTTATCCTTCTTACACCTCCGAAACACAGGGTCATATCTCTCTGATCAGCAAGGCAATTATCCATTTCTTCTCACCTCCCAACCTTAAGCATACACCCTGTATTACATAAGTATCACACCGCAAAGGTAAATATACTTTCCGAATGCACAACATCTGGGACAAAAATTTTCATCACCATAGGCCATACAACCACGCTATCCATAAGCTAAGGAGATTTGCGACTTGACCACCGACCGCTACAGAGCCGAGAACCTCTGGATCTCAGCTGTTCGGTCTCGTACTCATACTTAACCCAAGCTGGAGCTTCTCCTTGATCCATCTCTGTCCCAAAGTTTGGTCTACATATCCCAAAGTTTGGTTTATATATCCCAAAGCTTGGTCTATGTATCCCAAACTTTGGGACAGAGATTCGGCAAATGAAGTGGGCGACTTTAGTTCAGCGAAGTCAGGGTTTGGGTTTAGTGAGATGCGGTTCCCCTAATCATAAAGCGGCGGAGAAAGGCGTGAGACAAATAATTCTACACCATAAGTTTTAGCAGAAAAAGTTATTCAATTCCCCTGCGACATCGCTATCTATCGGCATTTCGTCCTTGAGGCATCGCTAGCCAGGGCATTATCATCGCGTTTGTGTCCGTAAAATATCGAACTAAACGCAAACCAATACCCTCGCATTATTGTTTCTAGGGTGATATGTTATGATTCATTCGCATATATACAGAATGACGGGTGGAAACAGGCAAGGCTAAAGTATAAATACAAAACGATAGATGTATGTCAAAGCTTAAGAAGGAAGAACTACTAGATATGTTCCGCAAGATGGAAGATATCCGCAACTTCGATAACAAGATCAATCAGATGGTGCGCCGAGGACTAGTCCCCGGGATGACACACTTCTCCGTAGGTGAGGAAGCTGCCAACGTAGGCGCTGTATCAGCTATGGGCGAAGGCGATCTTCTGACGAGCAATCACCGTGGTCACGGGCATGCCGTAGCGATGGGGATGAGCCTCAACGAGATGATGGCAGAGATCATGGGACGTGCCAACGGCTCGTGTAAAGGTAAGGGTGGCTCAATGCACATCGCTGACCTAGACCGTGGCAACCTCGGAGCCAATGGCATCGTAGGTGGTGGTATGGGTATCGCCACAGGTGCAGCACTGACGCAGAAGATGAAGAAGACCGGTAAAGTCGTAATCTGCTGCTTCGGTGATGGAGCATCCAACGAAGGAGCCTTCCACGAATGTCTCAATATGGCTGCCATCTGGGATCTGCCCGTAGTATTCTATTGTATCAACAATGGCTATGGCATCTCTACTCCTATCAACAAGGTGATGAAGACCAAGTACGTCCACCAGCGTGCCGTAGCCTACGACATCCCTGGCGTACTCGTCGAGGATGGCAATGATGTCCTTGCCGTGCGCAAGGCTCTAGACGAAGCATTCGAATATGCACGTTCGGGCAAGGGTCCCATTCTCGTGGAGGCTATTACCTACCGCTGGTTCGGTCACTCGACGAGCGACCCAGGTAAGTACCGTACGAAGGAAGAGGTAGAGGAGTGGAAGAAGAAGGATCCGATCCTCAAGTTCCGCCAGTATCTCGTTAGCGAAGGCATTGCCACCGATGCAGAGCTAGACGCTCTCGTAGAGGCAAGCCAAGCAGATGTAGAGGAGTCGGTGAAGTTCGGCATGGCAGGCGAACAGCCCGCACCAGAGAGTGCCTTCGAAGACATCTTCGCAGAATAGTATCCAACATGGGGTAAGGGTTCACCCATACCCACACATCCAACAAAAGAAAAGAATACAGTATATGATACAGGAACAGGAAACTAAGGTAATGTCTATGCGCGACGCTGTCATCCTCGCCATGAGCGAAGAGATGCGCAGAGACGAGAATGTATTCCTCATCGGCGAAGACGTAGGTATCTTCGGAGGTGACTTCGGCACGAGTGAGGGGATGCTCGCAGAGTTCGGAGCAGAGCGCATTCGCGACACCCCCATCAGTGAGAACGCTATCTCAGGTGCTGCCGTAGGTGCAGCTCTGACAGGTATGCGCCCTATCGTGGACGTCACCTTCATGGACTTCATCGTCTATATGATGGACAACATCGTCAATCAGGCTGCCAAGACGCGCTACATGTACGGAGGCAAGGGTCAAGTACCCGTAGTCTTCCGCTGTGCTGCTGGCTCGGGCGTAGGCTCAGCTGCTCAGCATTCACAGAGCCTCGAGTCATGGTTCACCCACATACCTGGTCTCAAGGTCGTAGCCCCAGGCACGCCCGCAGATCTCAAGGGACTGCTCAAGGCTTCTATCCGTGACAACAATCCCGTGATCTTCATGGAGTATAAGGCGGAGTACAACGTCAAGGGCGAGGTACCCCTTGACCCCGAGTATATCATCCCCCTAGGCAAGGCTGAGCTTAAACGCACGGGTAAGGACGTTACCGTCATCACCTACGGCCGCATGCTTCGTCGCGTGCTAGAGGCTGCCGATGCAGCTCGTGAGGAAGGCATCGAGGTCGAGGTAGTAGACCTCCGCACGCTAATGCCTCTCGACAAGGATACCATCCTAGAGTCAGTAAAGAAGACTGGTCGTGTACTCCTAGTCAATGACGCGCACAAGACTGGAGGCTTCATCGGAGAAATCTCTGCTATGATCGCCGAGAGCGATGCCTTCGATTACCTCGATGGTCGCATCCTCCGCCTCGCAGCAGACGACATCCCCGTCCCCTACAACCACGCCCTCGAGGATGCTATGCTCCCTAAGCCCGAGCGTATCCTCAAGTATATCCACCGCCTGGTAGAGAAGCGCTAATACCTATCCACCATATGAACTATCAACTAAACTCGTATCTCAACTTCGACGGGGACTGCGCTGAGGCTTTCGCACTCTATGCAGAGGCATTCGGCGGCACACCTCAGATCATGAGATTTGGAGACATGCCCGACAGCCCTGCCGAGCATAAGGATAAGGTGCTACACGTCAATCTCAATATCGGCTCGACGATGCTGATGGGATCGGACTGCATCCCTGGCTTTGGCAATCCCCTTGTCAAGGGTAATAACCAAAGCGTAGTTATCCAGCCCGAGAGCCGTGAAGAAGCTGACCGCCTCTTCGCCATCCTAAGCAAAGGCGGACAAATAGAGATGCCTATGAGTGATGAGTTTTTCGGATACTTCGGCACCTTCGTAGACCGCTTCGGCATCTGCTGGATGATCGTCATCCAGGCACAAGACTGCTCTCAAGAAAACTAAAGGACATTATATAATGAGTAACGACAAACTAAGAGCAACCCCTAAGGCGCGCTCCCTAGCCAAGCGCATGGGAGTCGCCCTAGACCAGATCGCAGGATCGGGCTACAAGGGGCGCATTCACGCAGAGGATGTCGCAGGATTCACCTACGAGGAGCGCGGAGGCATCACACCTCTCGCACGCAAGATCGCAGAAGCCCACGGCATCGACCACACGACCATCAAGGGAACGGGGATGCGAGGCAAGATCACGCGTCGTGACGTACTGGCACTCCTGCCTGAGTTGCACGACCCCAATCTGGAGATGATCCTAGACACCTTCACCATCAAAGCTCCAGAGCCTGCACGTGCCAAGACCAGCTTCGCCACACCAGGCAAGAATGATGCCGTCTCTGCACCTGCTACAGCTGCCGCACCTACCACATCGTCTGCGTACGGCACGACGACCAAGGTACAGATGAATATGATGCGTCGCGTCATCGCCAAGCGCATGAGCGAAAGCTATTTCTCCGCTCCTACCTTCGTCCTCAACTATGAGGTGGACATGACCGAAGCCTCTAAGCTTCGCGCCCAGCTGATGGAGCCTATCCGCGAGAAGACTGGCAAGAAGCTCACCGTCACCGATATCGTATCTCTGGCTGTGGTGCGTACGCTCATGAACCATCCTTATATCAACGCTAGCCTCTCTCCTGATGGTAGCGAGATCACGATGCACGACTACGTCAATTTAGCCATGGCAGTCGGGATGGATGAGGGGCTACTAGTCCCCGTGGTACACAATGCCGAGAAGCTAGGTCTGACTGACCTCATGCTCCGCCTCAAGGACATCGGGGAGCGTGCCGTAGGCAAGAAGTTGACACCTGCCGATCAGGAAGGTAGTACCTTCACGATCTCCAACCTCGGGATGTATGGCGTGGAGAGCTTCACCTCGATCATCAACCAGCCCAATAGTGCTATCCTCTCTATCGCTGGCACCAAGGAGATGCCCGTCGTACGCGATGGGCAGGTAGTGGTCCGTCCCATCATGAAGATGAGCCTGACGAGCGACCACCGTGTGATCAACGGGCTCGCCGCAGCCAAGTTCATGCAGGAGCTCAAGGCAACCCTCGAGAATCCCCTTCCCCTACTCGTCTAATATGCAACGAGTGCTAGTACAATCAAGAAGAATGAAATATTAGATATGGCAACAGAAATCATAATGCCCAAGATGGGTATCGACATGACCGAGGGCGAGATCGTTCGCTGGGTCAAGCAAGAGGGCGAAGCCGTCAAGACTGGCGAGGTGATCCTCGAGATCATGACAGACAAGACCAGTGCCGAGGTAGAGGCTGAGGCTGATGGTGTACTTCTCAAGATCGTTCACGGAGACGGCAAGACCGTTCCCATCGCTGAAGTGATCGGCTTCATCGGTGAAGCAGGCGAAAGCCTCGAGACCGTCCGCACCAAGGACGAGATCCTTCCCGACAAGATGCCTCCCGCTCCTAGCGATGTAGAGGGCAAGCTCCCACTCATTCGCCTTGAGGGTGAGTATCACCTGGCTGTGATCGGTGGTGGTCCTGCAGGTTATGTCGCGGCGATCAAGGCAGCCCAGATGGGTGCCAAGGTAGCCATCGTAGAGAAGGCAGAGTTCGGCGGTACATGTCTCAACAAGGGCTGCATCCCCACCAAGACCTTCCTCCGCAATGCTGAGATCCTCGAGGGTGTAGCTCAGGCTGCTGCACGAGGCATCAGCTTCAAGGACCCTAGCTTCGTCGTAGACATGAAGAAGCTCGTTGCCTACAAGGAGAGCGTAGTCAAGAAGCTTACGGGCGGTGTCTATAGCCTGCTCAAGAGCAATGGCGTAGATGTCTATCGCGGTGTCGGCAAGATCAATCGTGACAAGGACGTGGTCATCGATGGCAAGGACATCATCAAGGCAGACAAGATCATCCTCGCAGGTGGTAGCAAGGTCGCTACGATTCCTATCCCAGGCATTGACCACCCTGCTGTACTGACGAGCGACGACATTCTCTCACTACAGGAGCTACCCGAGAGCCTCGTAGTGATCGGAGGTGGTGTCATCGGTATCGAGATGGCTCAGGCTCTCGGCTCACTCGGCACGAAGGTGACCGTGGTAGAGATGGCTGACTATATCATCCCTGCCCTCGACCGCGAAGTGTCGCAGACCCTGCGTGCTGATATGGAGAAGATCGGTATCACCATCCTCACAGGCACAGGTATCGACCGTATCGAAGACCGCGGTGGCAAGCTCGCAGCTATCCTCAAGGACGGCAAGGAGCTCGTAGCTGACAAGGCTCTGCTATCTATCGGACGTGTCCCCGACCTCGAGGGTGTAGGCGAACTAGACCTAGAGATCGAGCGTGGCAAGGTCAAGGTAGACAAGTATATGGAGACTAGCGTCAAGGGAGTGTATGCCCCTGGTGACGTCAATGGTATCAAGATGCTTGCGCACACAGCCTTCCGCATGGCTGAGGTAGCGGCTGAGAATGCCCTGCACGGCAATAAGGTCGAGCTCAAGCTCCTCTCTGCCCCATCGGTAGTCTACACACGCCCCGAGGTGGCAATGGTAGGTCTCACCGAAGACCAAGCTCGTGAGCACTACGGTGAAGTACGCGTGGGTAAATTCCCATTCGCAGCCAATGGTCGCGCACTAGCTTCTGGCGAGACATCTGGCTTCGTCAAGGTGATCCTGGACAATAAGTATGGTGAGATCCTCGGTATCCACATCATCGGCGCGATGGCTGCTGAGATGATCAGCCAGGCTTCTCTCATCATGGAGATCGAGGCTACTGCCGAGGAGGTGCTGGCGACCATCTACGGTCACCCCACCTACAGCGAAGCCCTCTACGAAGCTATCGCTGACGCCCTCGGTCTCGCTATCCACCTTCCAGCGAAGAAGAAGTAATCACTTCCCCCTATCTATCGGTGTAGAGCCTACTGGTAGGCTCTACACTCCTATCTCTTCCAGCTATATGGCTAGCCTCGGCTACCTATATAGCTGGATTTTCTTTATCCTCTCTATCTTTATCCTCTCTCTACTCGAGGCAATCACTCCTATCCTCCGAAGGCAAATCAGTGTCCCTCGACAATAGAACCTCCCTACACAAGGCAAGAAAAGTCAAGTTCACGACGTGATCTGTATAATTCACGACGTGGTCTGTACAGTTCACGTCGTGAATTATACAGATCACGTCGTGAACTTAAGAAGTTTCGCCCGAGCAGGCGGTTTTATTTTGTCTAGACCACCAGAGTTCTCTGCCCTAAACTCATCGAGTTGCTTCGCCCCACCACACAGGACGCTAATCATAGACACCGCCATAGCCGTGCGCCATAGGCATTGTATGAGACAAATCCACAGTCCCCGAGGCATAGTACTTATCATAAGAAGCGGGAGGAATTCGTTATCTTTGTGTGATTTATAGAGAACGACTTATTAGATGATCATCAACGAAATATTCTACAGCCTGCAGGGCGAAGGTATCAATACAGGGCGCGCTGCCATCTTCATTCGACTATCACGATGCAACCTCCGCTGTTCATTCTGCGACACGGACTTCGATAGTGGGGAGGAGATGAGCGATGAGGAGATAGCTGCCGCTATCGCTCCCTATGAGGGGCGCTTCATCATCTGGACGGGCGGTGAGCCTACCCTACAGCTCCGTGAGGAGACAGTAGCCTACTTCCACAGTCTGGGCTATGAGCAAGCGATCGAGACCAATGGCACACGCCGTCCCCCGCATGGGATCGATTATATCACGTGTAGCCCAAAGCCCGAGGCAATGGGACGACTACACGAGAGTTTCCCCGAGGGGGTCTCTGAGTTTCGCTTTCCTATTGGTGCTGATGGTTCACTCCCTCCAGCCATTGAGACCCTCCCACGAGCAGGGGCGTATCTTGTCAGCCCGATCTTCGTAGGGAGTGACGCCATGACGATGGACGACGCTGCGCTCAAGCGATGCATTCAGTTCGTCCTGGATCATCCTCAATGGCGTCTCAGCCTCCAGACGCACAAACTAATAGACATCAAGTAGCTTCCTGACAATGACTACCAGAGTCCTGCGCTTCATCCTCCTCGTTACCCTCGGGCTAATGCTCTCGGGCTGTTCGTCTGCACGCAAGAAGGCAGAGGAAGCCGTCAGCCGTGGCGAATACTTCCGCGCGGCAGAGCTATATCGCGAGCTGTACCGCACGACCTCCTCACGCAGGCCCGAGCTACGCGCCTACTATGCTTGGCATGCAGGTGAGCAGTACACTCGCCTCGGGATGACATCGCGCGCCCTAAGCCACTATCAGCAAGCAGAGCGCCTATCGTATCCCGACAGCCTCCTACTGCTGAGGCTCGCTCAGAGCCTCCACCAGTCGGGGCAGTGGCAGCGCGGGGCGGAGTATTATCGCCGTTATCTCGCCATTGATCCCGAGAGTCATCTAACACAGACGGGGCTATCGGGCTGTGAGATGGCTCTGATGGATACGCTACGTCAGAGTCGGTACGAAGTGATGCGCGCGGATCGCTTCGGCAGTAGTGCCAGCGACTATTCACCTTCCTTTAGCAGTGATGGCAACACGCTCTTTTTCGGAAGTAGCCGTGGCACGATAGACAAGAGCGACATCACAGGCGAAGCAGACGGCAATATATATGTCACTAGTCGGAGTAGCGCTGGACAATGGGACAGCCGTCCCGACACCATCCGTGGACTACTCAATACAGATGCCGACGAGGGCACGCCCGCTATCACTGCCGACGGGGGTAAGATCTACTACACCTACTCGGAGTCCAATGATCTCTATGACCGTACCGCCCACATCTACACCTCTAGCACCTCTGGGGAGGCAGGCTGGGGCAAAGGGCAATGGCTAGACATCTGGCGCGACAGTCTCACGATGGCAGCACATCCTGCGCTTAATGCCAATGGTAGAACGCTCTACTTCGTCAGCGATGCCGTCGGAGGCTATGGAGGCAAAGACATCTATAGTGTGGAGCTAGATGCAAGCCAGCTCGGCACTCCGCGCAATCTAGGTCTCTCGATCAATACCCCTGGCAACGAAATGTACCCGCACGCCGTAGGCGATAGTCTTCTGTACTTCGCCAGTGATGGGCATCCAGGCTACGGCGGACTAGACCTCTACCGTGCTATACTCCTACCTAGCGGAGCATGGGATGTATCACATCTTCCCCAGCCACTGAACTCGCCTGCGGACGACTATGGTATAGCTCTCGATCCTAAGCCCAGCGATCCAGCCAGTGGGCGCAAGCTCCTACTCGGTGGGCTTATATCCTCGACACGCGACGATGGGCGCGGACGACCACACCTCTATTCGTTCGTTCTGCCTGCTATCACCACTGTCATCGAGGGCTATGTGATGGATCGAGATGAATATGCCATACCAGGGGCGACCGTCCGCCTACTCGGCAACGTCCCTACCGCCAGCGAACAGATCGCTACGACCCGTGAGGACGGGAGCTTCCGCCTCGAAGTCGAGGGCGACGTAGACTACGTAATGCTTGCCTCAGCACGGGGCTACCTCAATCAGTATGCTCGTCTGCGTACCGACAGTGCACACCGTGATGAGACTTACTGGGTGGACTTCACCCTTGCCTCTCGCGAAGCCATCGAGCACCTGCACAACG
>JBHACZ010000031.1:0-11588 GCA_041854825.1 Porphyromonas sp.
AGGGCGCGTAGTCGGCGCACGCTGGAGCGGGTATTTGGTCTATTGGGCTTGTCCTGTATCAGGAGCAGGGAAGCCACAGGCGGAGATTGAGCGAAGCTATCCCGCCATGGGAGAGGTTGTCGTCATTTCATACAGTGTCTATTTATGAGTGGCCGTATGCAAAGTTATGAAGATAATTCTGAAGTATGCAAGAGATTTGGCAGAAATTTATTCATCAATGTGTGGATATGCTCCGAATCCAACACCAGTCGAACGAGAGCTATGTTTTGATGCTATGGGGAGGAGAACACCTGGCGCAAGCTTCTATGTTCGTCAGAGAGGGCGGACAGAGGATAAATAATACGGGTCTCCTCTGTCTAGCTAGAGGGTGATAACATCATGCGCATTCGGCGTAAGGCGGATAAGCCTTACGCCGAATGCGCATGATGCTGGGCTCCCGATCGAGGGCGAAGGCTAGGGGCTATCGCCACCAGTAGCGACGAGCGGTGGGGCTGTCGGGGCGTTCGGCTTCGACACGTCGCTGGATGTCCTCGGGAAGGTTATAGAATAGGTCTATGCCGATGAACTTCTCTAGCTCGTTTACGCTTAGGGCAAGCTGCTGGAGGTTGCTCTCGCTGTGTTCGTACTTGCGATGCTCGGTGAGGAAGGCGATGCTGTGGTATTCGCCATTGCGCTCGGAGAGCAATGCCATCCAATAGTAGAGAGGTACGACGATCTTGCCTTTGACCCGCTCGGGCTCTATCTGCCCATCAGCGATCGTACCGCCCTTGGCGACGTAGAGGACATCGCGGAGACGATTGTCACGTCCCCACGCCTGCACCTTGTTCTCTAGACGTGCCCAGATGCCACCGTTGTGGTCTTGCAGCTGAGGGCTCATATTCGAGTAGTAGAATGTCTGAGCGTTCGCTTCAGTGGAGTACGCGCGATCTTCGGAGGCTACTAAATGTCCACGGCTGTAACCAGATCCCCTGAATAGGGTCTCGGTATTCAGACGACTTGGGAGCTGTGGATCCCAGCTCCAGGCATCAGTGCGCTTGACGTTCTTGACACTGCTCTCTCGGTCGAAAGTGAAGGCAACCCAGCGGGCATGATAGCGTTCGCTGTCATACTCGAGCGAGTAGGTGATCTTGCCATCCTCAGTGCGGTGCGTCACGACGAAGTCGGTACTGCGCCCCGTGGGGCGTGGCAGTTCGTAGGACTTCGAGAGGGCTTCGTTCGCCTGCATCTCATGCTGGAGTGTCGTCGTGCCTGCGGGTGCTTCGGCTTCTGCGGGTGCAGAGGTAGAGGCGGTGATCTCGGGTTGGTTCTCGGGCTGGCTCTCTGATTTATTGCGCGCGTTGGCAATGACGATGAGGATGATGAGCAAGATCGCGGGAGCGGGGATAAACTTCTTCATGTATGGGGTGCTGTGTAATACAATTAGATGAGGGGACGTGTAGCACGGAGGATCTCACGCTTGCCTGGAGGGCCAGGGAGACGTTCGACGACGAAGCCCACGCGCTGAAGCCTACGGCGTACTTCGCCCTTGGCGCAGTAGGTCGTAAGGACTGCACCAGGAGCGCACAGCGCATGGATGCTGGCAAAGATCGCCTCTGTCCATAGCTCGGGTTGTGCCTCGGGAGAGAAGGCATCGAAATAGACGACATCGATAGGATAGGCCAATGCACTGAGGGTACAGAGATCCATGCACCGCTTGGTGAGTAGGAAGTGAGGACTGGCTTCTGCCTCTTCCTCCCAGGCAGTGGTGTGGAGGGCTTGTAGCGTGGTGTCGGCTGTAGTATCGCCTAGGTCGGGATAACTAAGCTGACGATACACCTCCTCGGGGACAGGATATTTCTCTAGGCTGGTGTAGCGTATGGCTAGGTCATGTCGCTCTGCCCATAGCTGGGTGAGTAGGGCATTGAGCCCCGTGCCGAATCCCACCTCTAGGAGATGGAGCGTGCGGGGAGTATCGAGCATGCCTGCGCGGTGTGCCAGGGCACACTCTATAAATATATGCCGACTCTCCTGCACGGCGCCGTGTACAGAGTGGTAATGCTCTCCGCTCTCTGCCGAGTAGAGGGTGAGGCTACCGTCAGCTGTCGTGTATAGGCTGGGGGTAGTGCTGTGCTGGGTCATCGGCTAGGTGGGGTGAGGGTATGGAGCAAGGGCAGGGCGACCTGCCAGATGGCTATGCCTGCTGCCACGCTGACATTAAGCGAATGCTTCGTCCCGTACTGTGGGATCTCTAGGCATCCCGTCGCCATGTCTACGACGTTCTGCCCTACGCCATGCACCTCATTGCCCAGCACGATGGCGTAGCGACGACCGAGGGTGGGAGCGAATCGCTCTAGGCTAATACTGCCGTGCGCCTGCTCTAGGGCATAGACTTCATAGCCTGCCGAGAGTAGCTCTGCGACGGCATCCGTCGTCTCGGGGTAATATGTCCAGGGGACACTGTCCTCGGCTCCGAGGGCAGTCTTGTGAATATCAGGATGGGGCGGACGTGCTGTGATGCCACAGAGGACGATGCGCTCTAGACGAAAGGCATCGGCAGAGCGAAAGACCGAGCCGATGTTGTTCATACTACGCACGTTGTCTAGGACTATCGTGAGCGGGAGCTTCTCGCTAGCCTCGTACTCGGCTAGCTCTAGGCGTGCCATCTCAGTTATCTTGAGTTTCTTCATTGCTCGTCGGGAAGAGGGGAGATGAGGGCAGTGCTGTCGGGGCTGACGTGTCTCGTTGTGTCGGGTGTAGGGGCTGGTCCTATAGGCTGATTGCGTCGCCAGAGATCTGGCAGACGATCGAAGCGCTGACGGAAGATGAACCCTAGCCCTTGGGTCATTAGGCTCTGACGGAGATACTGGTAGAGGCTGTTGTAGCGGTTGTATCCCTTCAGGCGCAGTGAACCCTGGCGCGTGAGCTTGTATTCTAGCTCAAACTCCCCGAGGTAGGTATTGCTCAGGTAGGGATTGTCGTGGTAGCCGACATTGCCATTAACGAGAAGACGATCGCCAAAGAAGTTGCCCGAGAAGAGTAGCTCAATATCTGTGTCCTCGAACGCGGTATTGCGTGTGCGGATGCTTGTCCCGAGGTTGATCGAGTTACTTAGATTGCCTAGGAGGGAGGACAGCTGTTCGCTAAGGGCAGAGTTTGCCACGGCTGTCCAGTTGTCCGTCGCCTCGCTCGATCGGCTTGCGCTCTCTTCGGAGTAGAACTTGCCTAGGGCGATGAGGTAGAGCATCTGTCGTAGCATCGCATCCTCGGTATTGATGAGGGAGCGTACGCGTCGCTCGATATCGCTGTCTACGCCTGGTAGCTCGAGGTTGAACCGTATGTCTGGTCGGGAGACATTGCCCCCGAGCGATAGAATGCAGTTCACGGGGATATTGGTACGTCCAGCCATTGCCGAGAGGCTCTCGTCGAGGTCGGAGATATTCGCCATGAGCGTATAGACGGCATCGAGGTCGATGTGCGCTATCATGGGATTACCTCGGAAGGCTATCTGCCCTCCCTCTCGGATGGTGAAGCGTTTGTGGGCAAACTGCTCAAGGTTGAAGGTATAGACCCCGTCAAGGACATTGAGCGAGCCGTACACCTGAGCATCCCCGAGGCTTGGTGCCTGGATGCGTAGCGTACCCTCGCCACGTCCGCGGATCTCGCTAGAGGTGTCCGTCGTCAGACGCATGCCTAGGCGAGCGTCGGGTGTCACGGCGAGGCTAAGGTCGAGATCAATGAAGCTCGCCGTCTCCAGCTCGGGTGCGAGGGTAAGGAGGCTAGAGTCGGGGGTGTTTAGGCTATCAGGGCGTAGTCGGGTGAAGCGTACGAGCTGTTGGTCTCGTCCAGCTGTGACGGGATTGAAGTCGAGGGTAACATCAGTCCCGCGCTCACTGCGCAGATTGACGCCGATCTTCATGAGGTCACCATTACCTGTCATGGTAGCGTAGCCACTGCCGTAGGCTGTGCCGTAGACGGGCATGTCCTTGGGCGAGGTGGTCTGAAGCACTTTGAGCTGGCGCATGTCGTCGGCTCGGAGATTGAGGCTAAAGTCTCCAAAGTATCGGTGTGTGATGACGCCATTGACAGAGGCGGTATGCCCTTCGTCATCGCGCACTCTGAGATCTCGTATATCTATGCGGTCATCCTCTAGGCGGAGGCGGTGGTCGAAGAAGTACTGCGTCCCCAGCACCTTGATGCCGAGCGAGCCATCGCGTATGTCTGCCTCGCCAGAGACGGTCACACCATCCTCGAATAGCCCATGCAGGCGCACCGATCCTGTGCCGAAGCCTCCCACACGATCGAATATATCGCTCAGGAACCGCCCTACGAACGTTACATCTAGATCTGTCGCATCGAAGGCAAGGTCTATGCCTGCGCCATTGGCAGGCTTGATGAAGCCATTGACTTTGCTTCGCCCGCCATGTGGCTGGGAGACATTGCCATTGAGGAGGATAAGGAGGTCATCGCTATTCCATCCGAGGTCTAGATCTATAGCACCAGCATTGTGCCCTAGGACGTAGAAGCCTGGGCTGGTCACACGTCCACCAGCTCGGATGATGCCTTCGCTGTCGATACGTGCCTCGACAGCTCCTGTGAGGTCAGTGTCTAGGAGATCAAGGTCTACACCTATAGCCTCGAGGATATACTTGAGGTTGATGCGCTCGACATCGGCACGTAGACTGGAGGTGCCTATCGACCCGAGACCACCCGAGACGCGAATACTACGTCCTGGAGTCGTGATCTCTAGACCACGCACATCTACAGAGCTACTGGTGAGGGCAACCTGTGCGGGGGCAATGTCCCAGTCGGTAGTATGTACCCGCAGGCGCGAAGGGTATATCTCGATGAGTGCGCCGAGGTCAGAGAGACGGCGAGGCTTGGCAGGAGGGAGGGGAAGGGCGGTAAGGATGGTTCGTAGCTCGAGATGCCCGTTGTCAATCTCGGCGGAGTCACGTCCGAGGTCTAGGAGCAGATGGATGCTGTCGCCACGTAGTGAAGCGATCAGCCCTGCGCCGTCGAGGCGTCCTCCGCCAGAGGTGCGTATATCACTCATGAGGGTGAGGGTCTGCTCCGAGAGGCGTGCGTGTGTGCCTTGCAGGCGATATCCGCCGAGGGTAACGCTGTCTGTGGTGATCGTCGTCTCTAGGCTATGCCCTGGCTCTGCATAGCGGGCAGAGAGGCGGGTGCGTCCTAGCCCCTCGAAGGGGAGCGGGAGTACTCTGCGTAGCGCCTGTGGGATGCTGTCGAGCTCCACAGTTGCCTCGGCGAAGCTATCTGGGCGTGCCTGGCGAGGTGCGGGCGGTGCGAGCGAACGCAGAACGGGCATTTGCTGATACAGGGCATGCAGAACGAGCGCGGGAAGGCGATCAGGTGCCTCGCTCGTGCGCAAGTTTGCTCGGAGCCAAGGGGTCGAGAGGTGAAGCTGGCTAATCTCTGCCTCACGCTCGAGTGTCGCCTCTACATCGCTGAGCTCTAGTATCTCGCCAGAGGTGCTAGATAGGGTAATGCTCGGGATGTGTAGGCGTCCCTCTGCCTCATGCAGGTCGAGACTGCTAAGGCTAATCGCCCCCTCTACCCGCACCCTGTCTAGTGGTGCCAGGGCTCCAGCGAGGAGCTTGCCTACGAATACGTCTGCCGTCGCCAGCTCTAGATGCATGTCTCGCATCTCTCCCTGGCGCAGGGCGAAGCCAAGCCCCGCCTCAAGGTTTGCCATCGGGTCGTCAGACATCAGATGGGCTGTGTACTGCCCGCGAGCATCTCCGGTGAGGTCTGCCGTGATAGAGCGGTATCTATGCCCCATGAGATCGACATCCCGCAGGGCAATGCGCCCCTTCCCGATAGGTAGATGCTCTGCTCCAGCGAACTCGATCACAGCCTCTAGCTCTCCTGCTAGATGTCCCAGCCCGAGTGCGCCATCGGTTAGCGGAGCTAGGTCAAAGTCCTGCGTGCTGAGGCGTGCATCTATCTGCGATAGGCTCCCTGCCTGTAGATAAGCCTTGGTGTCGGTACTCCATCTGCCGAGTGCGGTGGTGAGTGTGCCTCGGGTACGGAGGTTGTCGTCGGGGTGCCAGCTCAGTTCGCCATTATAGACCATCTGCCCCAGCGGAGCGAGCTGATCGAGGATCTCCAGGCTGTCTAGGGTAGGGAGAATGGCTCTGAGTGGGCGCACGAGCTCTGTCGATACGCCGATGCGACGCGCCTGTATCTCTAAGGCATCCATCGCTCCGTCGGCTTTAGTGCGCAGAGACATCTGAGCGTCGATGCCGAGGTAGTCGCCTAGATGTAGGCTAAGGTCAGAGATGTCGAGACGATCTCTCTGTGGGAGGAATTGTCCCGAGAGCGTAAGGTATTCACCTGATAGGCTCTCTAGTGGTGCGTAGAGCGGAGCAAGGTCAGAGATGGCAAGGCTGACGCGCTCGATCTCTAGAGCCCTAAGGGCAGAGTAGACCGAGGCGCCTAGATCCCACTCCAGGCGGGGAATGCTGATATGGCTATCGGGTAGCTCGCAGATGAAGTCGGTGAGACCGAGGTGTCCGCTCCGCAGGGTGACGGCGGTCTGCATACGCTCTAGCTCGAAGCCTTGTGGGGATCGAAAGCGCAGTTCGTCGATGACTCCGCTGATGCCCTCGTCGTTGCTCAGGATGCGGTTGATCTGTAGCCCAAGGTGCTCGGCATGTATTAGCTCCGTGTCATCGACGCTGTAGGAGACGTTGGCATTGCGCAGGAGGATGGTGTGGATAGCGAGCGTTAGGCTGGGGGGGGCGTCGCTCGAGCTGAGCGCATCGATGATGTGCTGAATGTTTAGCCTGTTGGTCTTCGTGTTTTGGCGCAAGCGTAGACGCAGGTCAAAGCCTCTGATGGAGTTAATTGTCACGACATCGCTCCCGAGCAGTTCCCAGAGATCGACCCCTGCGAGCAGTCGGCGTACCTCGAGGGCTGGGCGCTGTCTGTCGTCGAGGATGCTCACTCGCTGAAGCTCGACAGACTGCCACCCGTCCATGCTCACCCGCTCGATAGATACGGGTGTGTCGAGAAGCTGAGATACGGCACTGCTCGCCTGCTCACCTGCCCAGCGCTGGATCGAGGGGATACGGAGCAGTAGGGCAGGAAGCGAGTACACCAGCCCGAGGATACCGATGAATATCATCAGCACCCGCACGCTACGGATAAATCGCCTATCAAACTGCCACTTTGCCATCTGTCTTTTGGGCTTCGTCTTCCCGCTCTGCGGGCAGAGTACACCAGCTTGCAAAGATACTGCCTAATCTCCATGCGGGCAACCGCTCTGCGCCAAGAATTAGAGTGTTACCTTTCGCTGAGGCTGGCGATCGTATTTGCCTCGATAGGGAGCAGGAAAGCTCTGCATCCGTATGCTTCTTGTCTCATGAGACCTCGCCCGTGTCTCAAGACGTGCCAAGGTGTACCAGTAGCACCTAATGGCACTCGCTGTTACACCTTGATAGCCTTTGTCCTCTGAGCCTATGGTATAGGCTCACCGCTGGGCGGGCGATGAAGCTACTTGAGGCTAGAAGGGCATGTCACAGGCTATACGTACTTGGTGAGGGGCGCTTTGCCTTTCCACCTAAGCGAGAAGGTGTGCTCCTTGGGGTCGGTCTGCTTGGTATCCTTTCCCTTGGCGCCAGAGATCTCTATGGAGGTTTCATTTGTGCTAAGGTTTGCTGCGACCTTCATAGTCCCGCTTGTGCATTGGGGATAATCTTTGTGCTCCGAGAGACAGAAAGAATCTTTGCTAGATCTGTAATCGATTGCCCAGACTGAACCGAGAATGCCTTCTTCGATCTTGGTGAGGTCGATCGTTTGCTCGTTGTGCTTCGTGATGTTGAAGGCAATAACTATCTGTTCAGGGATGTAGTCCACGTCGCCAGCTTTCTCCTCTTCAAGGAATAGATATAGCTCGTGATGTGTCTCAAACTCATCTAGCTGAGCTCGGAGAACGGGCTTGGTGACACCATCGAGGATGATGGCGTTGGTGAGGGTCTGAGGCTCAGGGGTTGGGTTGTCCTTGTCCTTAGAGCAGGCGGGCAGTAGGAGGCTCATGGAGGCTACTACTAGGAGTGCGAGCGACGGCTCGCGAGATTGGTTCTTGTTTCCATTACGATAGGTGTTATAGGGATTAGTATGATTGTTTTTTGTCATGCTGGAGGTCTCTGCGCTGGTAGTCGGGCAGGAGGACACACCCCGTGCCCATCCTGCCCTATCCACCTTCGTATAGAAACCTTCCAGGGTCTCCTATGTTATCCGTCATCTGAAGTGGGTGGCTCTGCGGGAGGCACTTCGTCTGACGGGGATATCTCCTCTGGGGGATGCCCTATGCGCGGGGGCGCAACTAGCTCCCGACGATCGCACTCGAGGCGTACCATCTCGCGGATGGTGTCGAGGAGCTGCATGCGCCCTTCGAGGAAATCAAGATTGTCCTCGTGGCGTTGCTGTTCGGGATCGTTCTTCTTGTGAGCCATAATTCTGTTCGCTAGACAGAGGTGCCACCATGGGGGAATGACTCTGCATTCCTATCGGTCGCATCTGTTTCTGATGCAAAGTTCGGCACGAAATGCCCGATAGTAACTTGCAAAATCTCGCATTTTTCTTGCAGAATCTCGCAATCTACATGCTTGCTCTGCCTTGCAACTTTTAGAGAGGTGGTGATGTGCTCTTCTTCGGAATTGTCTGTGATAGAGCGGAATGTCTTTGATTTGGTCTGGTTCGAGAGAGTGAAATCGCCTCTTTTGGGGGGGATTGGGAGCCCGATTGTCCCTTGACGGAGGGATAGTGGGCATTCAGGATAATGAGTAACTTCGCTGACGTAGAGATACCCCCTAGTGAGAGGCATGTATAAACGCTGATCAGATGGGAACGCATTACTCTGGACGGCAACAAGGCATTATCATAACATAGCAACCTCATTCACATATCCAAGTTATGCAGTACGACACTGGGTGCGCACGAGCTGTGCGCTGTCTACGATCTTTCCGCTTCGGTAGAGACAGACGGTCTCTGCCTATGACTACACTCCTCGTGGGGCTTTGGCTCCTTGCGGGATCTTTGGCTTCGTGCTCAGAGCCCTCGGGCGTCACCTTCACGCCAGAGGAGCGCAGGGCGAGTGATAGCCTCGTGAGGGCAGTGCGTGGAGTGGATGCACTTGCCGATCTACAGGCACGCCTAGAGCGCGAGGGAGATCGGCTCGGGAGCATTGTCGCCCTGCGGGAGTGGGGTAAGGTGCTGCGCAATGAGAGCCGATTTGACGAGGCTCTGCAGGTGCACAGCGAGGGGCTGAGGCAGGCAGAGGCGATACACGACACCATCGAGTGGGTGCAGGCGCTCAATCATGTGGGGACGGACTATCGCCGTCTAGGGATCTTCGATATCGCTCAGGAATACCACTATCGAGCCAAGATGCTCGCGGAGGAATGCAGCGATACCTCGACCAATGCCAGGAAGAACTGGGTGGTCTCGCTCAATGGGCTTGGGAATATCTATCTCACCCTACGCAACTATGACCGCGCCGATAGTGCCCTGCGCCTAGCACTCATCGGAGAGCAGCAGCTGAATAGTCCTATCGGGCAGGCGATCAACTATGCCAATCTCGGATCGATCTTCGAGCATCGAGGGCAAGTAGACTCCGCCTGGGTGTACTATCGCAAGTCTATGGAGCTTAACGAGGCGGCAGGTAATAGCCTCGGTGTCTCGCTATGCCATACCTACTTCGGCTCTCTGTATCAGCAGGCTGGAGCCTATGAACAGGCAACCTGGGAGTACACGAAAGCGTATGAGATGATGAAGTCCTCCAAGGATGAGTGGCATGCTCTCAATTCGCTCATCGCTCTAGCGGATATCTACCAGGCGCGTGGAGACGACCCGAAGGCTCTGGACTATCTCGAGAAGGCGATGAAGAGCGCAGAGCGCATCAAGTCTCGTGAGCATCTCGTGGAGATCCATGACCTCTATCACAAGTACTACAAGCGTCAGGGCAACTATCGGGCAGCCCTTGCCTCCTACGAGATGACCGCTACGCTCAAGGATAGCGTGCTGGATATGGAGAAGATGAACCGCATTCAGAACGCGAGCCTCAATATCGAGCGCAATCATCAGCGACGGCACATCGATGAGGCACATCACAAGCTGGCAGAGGAGCAGGCAGAGAGTAGGCTGGGCTACACGATCTTTGCCTTCGTGGTGCTGCTGCTCATAGTCCTCGTCGGTCTGCTCTACTACACATACAGCCTGCGTACCCGAAGCCATCGTGCGCTCAAGCAGATGTCTACCCTACGCGAGACCTTCTTTACCAATATTACCCACGAGTTTCGTACACCGCTGACGGTGATCCTCGGGCTTAGCGAGACCCTGCGGCGAGATGAGGATGACGTGCTCCCCTCTGAGGTAAAGAAGAAGATCCAGACCATAGAGCGACAGGGCAAAGGGCTCCTGACGCTGATCAATCAGCTCCTCGATATCTCCAAAGTCAAGTCCTCTGTGGGGCAGGCAGACTGGTGCAGTGGTAGTATCACTGCCCATCTGACGATGATCGTGGAGACCTATCGAGACTATTCCCGCGAGCGTAATATTGACCTTCAGCTCTTCGTGCGGAAGGCAGTGGAGATGGATTTCATTCCAGACTATATCAATAAGGTGATGAATAACCTCATCTCCAACGCCCTCAAGTTTACTCCCGAGTACGGTAAGATCACCATCTCCGTGTCGTCAGAGGCTCAGTCTCTACTCATAGAGATCTCTGACACAGGGCATGGGATGGATGAGGAGACGCAGGGGCACATCTTCGAGCCGTTCTACCAGGCGCGGAGCGATTCGCAGAATATCGGTACGGGTGTCGGGCTAGCTCTCGTCAAGCAGATCATAGATGCCCTGGAGGGGCAGATCACAGTAAGAAGCCAGGTCGGGGAGGGTACTACCTTCCGCATTAGTCTCCCCATTCGTCACGACCGAGAGTACTGCACTGCCTGCGGAGGCTCGACGAGCGAGCCAATGCTCCCCGAGTCGCTCGAGGCTCTGAGCGATAGTGACAATGGGAAGTCACGCCTCCTCGTCATCGAGGACAATCGTGACGTGGCGAGCTATATCGGCTCGTTGCTCGAGGATCGCTATTCTATTTCCTACGCTACCAATGGTAGGGAGGGGCTAGAGCGGGCGCTAGACCTAGTCCCTGACTTGATCATTACCGACCTCATGATGCCTGAGATGGATGGGCTAGAGGTCTGTCGTCAGGTACGAGCCAATGAGATCGTGAACCATATCCCGATCATCGTCGTGACTGCCAAGGTGACACCGCAGGAGCGTGTCGAGGGATTAGAGGCAGGTGCGGATGCTTATCTGAGCAAGCCGTTCGATAGCCAGGAGCTACGGACACGCGTAGAGAGACTGCTCGCTGGTAGGCGCCTGCTTCGTGCGAAGTTCGCTCAGAGCCTTCTCGAGACAGAGGATGCTGAGACTAAACTGCCAGGGCAACCGCATCAAAATACAAGCGCTATCTTTGTAAGCATGAAATACTTCGAGACTATCCCAGATCCACGCGTATTAGGCCGCTGTAAATATAGATTGTGTGACATCCTATTCATCGCCCTTGCAACATATGTTTG
>JBHACZ010000032.1:0-15012 GCA_041854825.1 Porphyromonas sp.
CGTCCTATGCGCCTCGTTGATATAGACACCTCGACGGAGCATCGTAGGGACATGAGAGATCCAGAGCTCAATCGTGTTCTTGGCGGTGGTCTCGTCCCTGGAGCATTCATCTTATTGGGTGGAGAGCCAGGTATCGGTAAGAGTACACTTGTCTTGCAAACAATCCTCCGCTTAGGAGGGCGGACGCTCTACGTGTCGGGGGAGGAAAGTCCTGCTCAACTGCGTATGAGGGCAGATCGCCTAGGAGGAGGCTCGGATGAATGCCTGATATATACGGAGACCAATCTGGAGACTATCATTCGAACTGCTTTAGAGGTTAAGCCAGACCTACTCGTGATTGACTCGATTCAAACGATCCAGACCGAGCAGTCTGAGAGCAGTCCTGGCAGTGTCCCCCAGATACGAGAATGTGCCAACATCTTGCTGAAATATTGTAAGACAGAAGGTGTCCCAGTTCTACTTATTGGGCATATCAATAAAGAGGGGAGTATCGCGGGTCCCAAGATTCTAGAGCATACCGTAGACGTTGTGCTTCAGTTCGATGGTGATAAGCATTATATGTATCGTATCCTGCGGGGGAGTAAGAATCGTTTCGGTAGTACCCATGAGTTGGGGATCTACGAAATGCAGCAGTCAGGTCTTCGCCCCGTAGAGAATCCCAGCGAGCATCTTACCAGTCAAGATCGAACGCACCTTAGTGGCGTTGCCATTGCTGTGGCTATGGAGGGTGTTCGCCCGATCCTGATAGAGACACAGGCTTTGGTTAGTAGTGCCATCTATGCCACGCCTCAGCGTTCGGCGACGGGATATGATACTAAGCGTATGAATATGCTCCTGGCAGTCCTGGAGAAGCGAGCGGGGTTCAAACTGATACAAAAAGATGTTTTTCTCAACATCGCAGGAGGCATTCGTCTCTCTGATCCTGCCAGCGACCTAGCTGTAATTACTTCGGTACTATCGTCCAGTCTTGATCTAGCGCTTCCTCAGGGTATATGCCTCACTGGCGAGGTGGGATTGTCGGGCGAAGTACGTGCCGTAAGTCGTGTCGAACAGCGTGTATTAGAAGCCGAACGGATAGGTTTTAAGACCATCATCCTTCCACAAATGAATATGGCATCACTCTCCACGCGCCAAACGAAGATTCATCTTATCGGAGTACGCTCCGTAGAAGAAGCCTTCGGCATACTCTTTCGACGCAGTTAATCTCTTGAGATGAATAAGCCAAGCACTCAGATCACCTATGTGGTGCAGGTCGCACCACATAGGCGGTGCCTCTGCACATCATATGACGTGCGTGCGCACCACCTAGATGGTAATACCTGCACCACATAGGTCTCCCGAGCTATTCAGCAATCTCTATAGTGATGGATCACTATACTGTGCTTGCTAATTACCTTTTTGCTACCTTTGCTCATTCAGAAGCGAAACAGACTAATGGAGATACAGAATATAGTATTAGCGTATGATGATACGCATATCTCACGAGATGAAAACATCTTGTTTGAGCACTTCTCGTTGACGGTAAGTGAGGGGGAGTTCGTCTATTTGACAGGATCAGTAGGTTCGGGCAAGAGTACACTCCTCAAGACTATATATGCAGAAGTACCTATTGCTTCGGGTGAGGCACGAGTACTGGATTTTGATCTTCGTAAGCTTCGTAAGCGTCAGATTCCTAGCCTTAGGCGTAATCTAGGGATCATTTTCCAAGACTTCTTACTCCTTAATGATAGTACAGCTTTCGACAATCTTGATATTGTCCTTCGGGCTCACGGTGTTCGCCGTGCTTTAGAACGGAGGGAGCGTATTACGGAAGTGCTACATAGTGTAGGACTAGAGAATAAAGGGTACAAATATCCCCACGAGCTCTCGGGTGGGGAACAACAGCGCGTCGCCATAGCTCGTGCTCTCCTTGCTCAGCCCCGTATAATCCTCGCTGATGAGCCTACTGCCAATCTTGATGTGGAGAGCGGTATGCAAATCGTGGAACTTCTACATCGTCTAGCCAAAGAAACAGGCACTGCGGTGATTATGTCCACGCACAACATCCGAGCAATCGAACGTTTCCCTGCACGAGTCCTTGACCTCGAAAACAAGGTTTAGGGTAGAGCACCAAGCTTAGTAGAATAGTATTTATGTATCATCATTCACCATACGATAAGTGAAAATAATGAAGTTCGGAGGTACATCAGTAGCCTCCGCCGAACGAATCCAGCATGTCGCAGATCTTATTAGTAGGGGAGGAGGACCTACGATCGTAGTTCTCTCTGCCATGGCAGGCACAACGAATATGCTTGTCGAGATTAGTCGTCAGTTGGTACTTAGACATCGCCACGAAGCTCTAACTTTGCTTACGAAACTCAAGAAGAAGTACGAGACTGAAACACGTCTACTCTTTCCAGACAAGATGAGTTATGATCGTAGCTGGACGGTGGTCAATGAGACATTCTTTTTTCTAGAGCAGTTGTGCTATGTGGATAACTTTACACTCTATGACGAGAAGAAGATTCTAGCACGTGGTGAACTTCTTAGTACAGCAATGATGCTAGGGCATCTTGCAGATCGTAACATCAAGGCAGTGGGACTCCCTGCGCTAGAGTTTATGCGTACGGATAAGAATGCAGAGCCAGATCTCTCCTATATTCGAGAGCATCTCTCGGAGATTATGGCGCGTATGCCTCAGGAGGTTGAGCTATTCATTACCGAAGGCTATATCTGTCGCAATGCTTTCGGAGATGTGGACAACCTACAGCGAGGAGGTAGTGATTATACAGCGACGCTTATCGGAGCAGCATTGCGCGCCAGCGAGATACAGATATGGACGGATATCGATGGTATGCATAATAATGATCCTAGAGTCGTGGACACTACTGAGCCAGTACGTAGTCTACGATTCGAAGAGGCGGCTGAGCTGGCATATTTTGGTGCCAAGATACTACATCCTACGTGCATAGTACCAGCTCATGTTGAGGGTATTCCTGTACGCCTACTCAACACGCTCGAGCCTGATGCCCCAGGCACGCTGATCTCTGAGACGACAGACAAAGATCTCATTAAGGCTGTAGCGGCTAAGGATGATCTATCTATGGTGCGTGTACGGAGTAATCACCAGCTTACCTCGTGGAGCTTCATTAGCAAGGTTTATGCCCTACTGGAGCACTATGGTATCCCTGCAGATATGATTGCTTCTGCCGAGGTAGCCTTAAGCTTTGCCGTCGAGAGTCAGAGAATAACAGATCGATTCCTCGAAGATCTTGCGACTCTAGGAGTAGTCTCTGTAGACCACGGGCTCACAATTGTCTGCGTAGTAGGAGACTTAGAGGCTGAGAATGTAGGTTTCGAGGCGAAGATTTTGGAAGCCTTACGTGACATCCCTCTGTGGATGATTTCCTATGGAGGTAGTGACTACAATATGGGCGTACTGATAGAGAGCCAGAATAAGCGTGCAGCTCTCAAGGCGCTTAGTGATCATCTCTTCACTCATCACTAGTGCTAATATGACTAAGCAGAGCAAGCCTTCACGTCTACAGCTGTGGATCGGGCTAACACGTCTACATACTCTTCCTACAGGACTATCGAGCGTGGTAGTAGCTATAGCATATGCTACGAGTCTCGGAATGACTTCGTGGTGGCGCGCTATACTCTTAGGTGTCATTGCTATAAGTGCACAGATAGGCAGTAATATCGCCAACGATCTCGTTGATTATCGTAAGGGTGCGGACACTGCTGAGCGTAAAGGTCCTCTGCGCCCCCTAAGTCGTGGATTAATGACCGAGAGAGAGGTGTGTCTAGCTCTTGCCATTAGCTTAGCTACACTATTAATAGCTGGTATAGCTCTGATGGCGGCTACTACGTGGTGGCTCAGTCTAGTAGGACTTGCTGTAGTTCTGGGGCTATTTGCTTACTCTACGGGACCATTGCCATTGTCCTATGTTGGGCTAGGGGACTTAGCCGTGCTGGTTTTCTTTGGCTGGGTGCCAGTCGTTACGAGTGGTTATGTCCTAGGTATAGATCTTACAAACAATACACTTTGGCATCTGGCTACATCTATCGGACTTGCGAGTATTAATGTTCTAATCGTTAATAACTATAGAGATGTAGAGGAGGATAGACTCTCGGGAAAACGAACGCTCATTGTTCGTTTCGGTCGGGAGTTTGGTCATAGGCTCTATCTGAGCTGCGGGCTATTGTCAATCATCCTGCTATATCCTATATATAATGCAGTGGGACTTCTACTCGTACTTCCTTATACTGCCTTAATGCTAAAGGGCTATCGGGATCTTCGGCAGTGCCAAGGGACTGAGCTTAATGACACATTGCGCCATACTGCACGCAATGTGCTACTGCTCGCTGTATTGATCTGCCTTATGCTCCTGTGCCAGCATGTATAACTTATATACATTCTATCGTGCAAGAAGATCTGATTAAGAGCCGTAGAGCTGAGCCTTGGCGCGCAGAGCTACGCAAATCAACATCTAATCGTGAGCGTATTGCCTTTCCAGAGCAAGTAATGCCCGAGCTACATCAAGAGCCGAGCATTGCTTCACTATATATTGAAGATAAGCTAGGTTTCTCCGAGGAACAAGCCCTTGCAGAGGCTCGCCGTTGTCTAGATTGTCCTCAGCCCGGATGTGTGTCAGCGTGCCCAGCGCACATACACATACCCACCTTTATCAAGAGCATAGAGTCTGGGCAGATGCTACAGGCCTGGGATACTCTACGTGAGAGCAGCACACTCTCTGCTGTCTGCTCGCGCGTGTGCCCACACGATCAGCAGTGTGAGGGTAACTGTATTTATCCTGTCAGCCTAGGACGATCTGCTGTGCGTATCGGGGCTCTGGAGCGATATGTTGCTTCGTGGGAACAGAAGCACAGAACCGAGTCTAGTACGCTTGCTACGCCTCTAGCCCCTACAGGATATCGCGTGGCTATCATAGGAGCAGGACCTGCGGGTTTAGCTGCCGCGCACGATCTCGCTCTACTTGGGCATAAGGTAGCTATCTACGAGATGCTGGATAGGGCAGGGGGAGTAATGCTCACAGGTATTCCCCGCTTTCGTCTACCTGCAGATGTGATCGAGGATGAGGTGTCTCGCCTCCAAACTTATGGAGTAACATTCCACTATGGCGTTACTATCGGCGAAGACCTCACCATAGATCAGCTCTTCGCTGATGGATACTCTGCAGTATTCCTCGCTACTGGGGCAGGTGTCTCCAACGTAATGGGTGTGCCAGGCGAAGATCTTCCTGGAGTCATACGTGCAGGCGAATATCTCTATACTCCTAATATGAGTAGAGCTTCGGATATCGAGGGCATTACTCCCGCCACAGGAAAACGTGTAGCGATCATCGGTGGTGGCAATACTGCAATGGACGCAGCACGCACAGCACGTCGTCTTGGAGCACAACAGGTCATTATCGTTTACCGCCGTGGCATAGAGGAGATGCCTGCGTGCAAGGACGAGATAGAGCACGCGCAGGCTGAGGAGATCGAGTTCCTCACACTCCATCAGGTCAAGCAGTATTATCCCGGAGCAGATGGTCGTGTAGCAGAGATGGAGCTTATCGAGATGCGCCTTACCGAGCCCGACGAGAGCGGGCGTAGGCGTCCTGTCCCTACAGACAACCTTCTACGTGTCGAGATAGACGAGGTCGTAGTCTGTGTAGGGGTTTCTCCTGATGAGGCTCTGCCAAGGTCTATCCATGGTTTAGATCTCAAATGGGGGAGTGTGATCGTCGTAGACAGCGAGCAGCGTAGTAGTGTCCCTCGAATATATGCCGGTGGTGATGCAAGCCGTGGTGGGGCTACAGTAGTCCTAGCGATGTCGGATGGTCGGGTAGCAGCACAGAGTATCCATCGCTATCTCACGGAAGGCTCCTAGAGACGAATCGGCTTAGTGAGGATATCCTAGGATAAATCTCCCGATGTATTATTTACGTATCATCCTACCTCTTGCTTTTGCAGAGGAATATCACTATCGTCTGCCTATGTCCCTGATGGGTCATAGGCAGGCGAGTTCTATTATAGGATGTAGGGTAGTCGTATCCCTGGGCAAACGACGCTTCTATACTGGCATTGTCTCTGCTCTAGATGAGGCCCTCCCTCTGGGCGTATCTGCGGATAAGATCAAGCTTATAGAGCAGCTCGTCGATGAGGTACCAATCGTTACTCCAGATCAACTGGAGACTTGGCAGTGGTTATCCCTATATTATCACTGTCATCTTGGGCAAGTTATGCGAATAGCGCTACCTGGAGGCTTGCTACCTGAGAGCGGAACTATGGTCTATCTCTCAGAAGATTTCGTAGCAGAAGCCCAGCTTAGCCAGCAAGAGACAGATATACTGGACACGTTAGCCTCTGCTCCCAAGCAAATGCTATCTATGGAGTCTCTACGTTCGCGTCTGGGCCGGCTATCGACTACAGCACTGATGCGTCTGATAGAGCAAGGAGCAGTGTATACGGAGGAGCTTGTCCGCACTAGATATATGCCTAGGCAGATAGAGTACATTCGGCTCGGTGCATATTACCGCTCTGACACGGCTATAGCCGAGCTACTAGAGACGCTAAAGCGTGCGCCTCGGCAGGTAGAGATAATGATGGAGTACCTATCTCTAATGGAGGGTGCGAACTATGCCGATCCGATCTCTATACCTCGCCAAGATCTCTCGCAAGGTGAAGCGCAACGGGGGGCTATTATCCGCAAGCTTATTGAGCGCGGAGCCCTAGAGATCGAGCTAAGAGCGGTGAGTCGTCTTGAGCCTAGCGGAGCCATTGGGGACATAGGTACATCGTCTATGGCTATAGAGCCCCTTACGGCTCAGACTACACTGCTCTATGCGGAGCAACGCGCCGAGCGTGAAGCGCAGATAGTGGCGCAAGTAGCCGAGGCTATTAGAGCAGGCAAGCAGGTACTACTACTCACGCCCTCAGCATATGATGCGCCGTCATCTGCGTCTTATCTAGCTGCTCTACACGAGGCTGCTGGATCGGTCTACTACTATCACCCCGCAGTAAGCGAAAGTCGACGTACAGAGCTGTACCTTCACCTGCAGAGGAACCCTAGCCCCTGTCTAATCATTGGGACACGTGGAGCGGTCTTCCTGCCTATGCACGCTCTCGGACTAATCATAGTCGATCAGGAGCAGGAGTATATGTACAAACAGCAGTTTACTCCTCCATATTTTCACGCCCGAGACGTAGCGCTATACCTAGCGAGTAGATCTGAGGCTGTTCGCATTCTGCTGGCGACCTCTACACCCTCTGCCGAAGTGCTATTCAATGCTTTGCGTGGCAAATACGCCCTTCGTTACCACCCAGCGGAGACTAATGATCTCTCTGAGCGCGTGCATACGATAGACCTAGGGCAGTGGCGTACGACAATGCGACGCGAAGGCTCTGAGCTCATCTCTCCTCCTCTATGGCACGAGATCGCGCATACGATCTCTGCGGGCGGGCGTGTGCTCCTATTACAAAATCGACGTGGCTACGCACCATATCTCCTATGTCAAGGTTGTGGAGCACGCGTCTCCTGTCCCCACTGCGCCGTGAGCCTCACATACTATGCTGCACGTCGTGAGCTGCGCTGTAGCTACTGCACCTACTCTATGCCTGTGCCCGTAGCTTGCCCGAGCTGTGGAGTATATCATATCGCAGATGACGCCTTAGGGGTGAAGCCTGCGCTCCAGAGTGTGGGCTATGGTGTAGAGCGAGTAGTAGAGGAGGTAGAGAAGCTATTCCCTAATGCTAATGTACTCCGCATCGATAGCGATACACTACAGACAGCACGGCAAAGAGAGGAAGTACATAGCCGCATAGAGTCTGGTGATGTGGATATCATCGTAGGTACTCAGCTGATCAAGGGACAGCCCTTATGGGACAATATTAGTCTCATAGGCGTCGTGCAGCTCGATAGCCTAATCGGTTTCCCTGATTTCCGTTCGCACGAGCGTGCTTATCAGCTCCTGCATCAGTTGCTCCATCGCTCGGCAGATTACGCTGTACGTCCGCATCTGTGGCTACAGACTTTCGACCCAGACTCTCCCTTTATCCGCAATCTGCGCGAGCTATCGTACGATCACACCATCCGTGATGTACTAGCGGAGCGGCAGGTGCTCAATCTGCCTCCCTTCGTACGGATCACCTATATTACGCTACGAGCAGGAGACGAACGGCTCGTAGACCAAATAGGGCAGACCTTTGTCCGCTTGCTTCAGGCTCATCTCGGAGATGGCTGGGTGAGTGATCTCAAAACGCCTAGCGTCGCACGCATCGATATGCAGTATATTAGGCAGATCGTATGCCGTCGCCCATTCTCACAAAGCTACTCTATGGAGCGTACAGTATTCTCTCAGACGGAGAGAGAGCTACGCACACTCGAGCCATTGACCACGCGTGTCCGCATCTGCTACGATGTAGATCCGCTATAGAAGGCGTCAATGCTTGAGAGATAGATCTGCATAGAAGATAGTAGAATACAATAGATCGAGGTCGTAATTCCAATAATTGGGATTACGACCTCGATCTATATATAGCCTGTGCTAGAGTATGACCCTAGAGGTCGTCCTCAATGGCACTACTCTTGGCATAGGCGCTGGGCTTAGCCTCGAAGAAGTCCGTCTTGATCAAGTTAGCATTGCTGTACTGAGCTACCCAGTTCATACTAGCAGGCTCTGATTCGTAGCCTGGGAAGAGGATACCGAAGCCGAGGTTTTCGCTACGTAAGTTGGCCAGATACTTGATATAGTCGCTGACCATCTGAGACGTTAGCCCCTCGATCTCGTCACCTATCACATATTCTCCCCACGCTATCTCCTGCAATGCGCCCTCACGGATCATCTCACGGAAGGATTCTATAGCTTCCTCTGTGAATAGGCCGGGTTCTTCCTTCTTAAGCTCGAGGATCATCGAGCGGAATAGCCAGAGATGAGTGTTCTCATCGCGGTTGATATAGCGAATCTCCTGGACAGAACCTGGCATTTTGCCATTTCGTCCGAGATTATAGAAGAACATAAACCCTGAATAGAAGTATACGCCCTCGAGTATATAGTTCGCCACCATCGTCTTGAGAAGCTTCTCAGGGCTCTGGTCGAGCTGAAACTCGTTGTATATATCACCGATGAACTTATTACGCTTGAGCAGATGGTCGTCATCTTTCCATTGATAGAGGATAGCTGAGCGTTCCTCTGGCGAACAGATAGAGTCGAGCATGTAACTATAGCTCTGCGAATGCACAGCCTCCTGGAATGCCTGGATCGTTAGGCAGAGGTTGATCTCGTTAGCGGTGATATATTCTGCGACATTAGGCAAGTTGGCGGTCTGGATGCTGTCGAGGAAGATCAGGAAAGAGAGGATCTTGTCGTACGCTATCTTCTCTGCCTCAGAGAGCTTACGATAGTCCTTAACGTCCTGCCCTAGATTGATCTCCTCTGGTATCCAGAAGTTATTCATCGCTTGACGATACCAGTCTGCCACCCAAGGGTACTTCATATTGTTGAAGTCGTTGAGGTTTGTTGTGTTACCGTTAATCATACGGCGCTTAGTTACCTCTACGTCTCCGTGCTCATTGAAGAGTGCTTTTTTCTTTAGTTCGCTCATATTGCTCTAGGTGATTGAGTTGTTTCTATACTACTTGAGGGAATGGACTATGATGAGCAAGATTCACACTCCTCCACCTCTAGAGAGCGGCTACGCACATAGTAGAGTGTCTTTACGCCACCTTCCCAAGCACGCAGGTATAGGTCCAGCAGACGACGGAAACTATAGTCGTGCGTAATGAATAGGTTCACGGACTGAGATTGGTCTAGGTGGCGCTGGCGTATGCTAGCGGCATCTACGACCCATTCTTGCTCGATCTGGTGCGCAGTCTTGTAGAGCCAGAATGTCTTATCACCCAGCTCTGGAGCTACGCGTGGGATAATGTTGCCCTTCTTCTCTTCGAGGAAGTAGCGGTTCATAACGGGGTCTGTACCCGCCGTAGTCCCAGCGATGATCGACGTAGAGGAAGTAGGAGCGATCGCTAGTAGGTAAGAGTTTCGCATACCTTGGCGCGTTACGTCTGCGGCAAGGCGCTTCCACTCCGATGACTCATAGCCACGGATACGGAAGTATTCGCCCGTCTGCCAGTCGCTACCGGGAAAACGCAAGTAGGCACCTTTCTCTTCGGCTAGGAGACTAGAAGCCTCGATAGCATGATAATTGATGCGCTCATATAGCTTATCCATATACTCGAGGTGCTCTGCACTCTCCCAGCGAATACCCTTCTGCGCCAGTACGTGGTGATAACCGCTCGTACCAAGTCCGATAGGGCGCATCTTCATATTCGTTATCTTGGCGTAAGGGATAGGGTAGTAGTTGAGATCGATGACGTTATCCAGCGCACGTACTATGGTATGGATAACTTCCTTGAGCTCTGTGGGGCTGTCGAGATCGATATTGCCGAGTACGAGCGACGCTAGGTTGCAGACTACGAAGTCTCCTGCTTCCGTTTCGCGTGAGATAATCTCCTTGCCATTCTCTACACGTACGGTCTCGCGTACGTCCTTGATCTCGCTTTGATTTTGCGCGATCTCAGTACAGAGATTGGAGCAGTAGATGATGCCCTGGTGCTTATTGGGGTTGAGCCGATTGACAGTGTCGCGATTGAATATGAATGGCGTACCAGTCTCTACCGCACTTTTGATAATGAGACGCACCATATCCTTGACCTTGATGGGACGTTTGCTGATACGGCTGTCATTGACGCAGTCCTGATAACGCTTTTCCCACTCTGCGCCCCAGAAGTCTTCGAGATGATAACCCTTACTAGCCTGGATCTCGTGCGGGCACATCATATACCAAGTGGCTTCTATATTCTCTTTCGCTAGACGCCAGAAGAGATCGGGAATACACAGTCCGGGGAAGACATCGTGCGCTTTCATACGATCATCTCCGTTGTTCGTACGGATCTGTAGAAACTCTGGCATATCACGATGCCATATATCGAGATAGATCGCCACAGATCCCTGGCGTACACCGAGCTGATCGACGGCCACAGCCGTGTCATTGCAGAGCTTGATCCACTTAAGTATACCACCGGCCACGCCCTTGAAACCACGAATGTCCGAACCTACGGCACGCACCTTACCCATATAGATACCCATGCCTCCGCCAAACTTAGATACCTGCGCGAAATTGTCTATCGTACGGTAGATACCTGTGAGACTGTCGGGCATAACGTCCTCGAAGCAACTTGATAGCTGACTAAGAGGCTTGCGTGCATTGCTCATCGTAGGCGTAGCCATAGTTACCTGCAGACGGCTCAGTATGTCATAGATCTTCTTGGCATACACGAGACGATTCTCTCCTTCAGGAATAGCCAGGTGCATCGATATGCCCATAAACATCTCCTGTGGACGCTCTAGCTGTACGTGACTATTGTCGGTGATTAGATAACGTTTAGAGACGAGTTGTAGGGAGCTATAAGTTAGCAAGTTGTCACGTGTGGGATCGAGATAGCGACCTAACTCATCGACCTCCTCACGCGAGTAGTTGTCTAGGATGTAGCGACCATATAGACCCTGCTCTGTGAGGTATGCGATCTTAGCATAGAAGCTATCGAGGTAGAGCTTAGTCTCTTCGCCCACTATCGTACGCTCGAGCTGCATGCGCAATAAGCGCGAAGCGATAAACTCCCAGTTCGGAGCCTCGGGCGTGATAAGCTCAACAGCTGCCTTGGTAAGGATCTCTAGCGTGTCCGCTGTGGGCTTGTAGAATGCCTGATATTTCCCGTAGAGAAAGTCTAATGAATAGACGTGATCGGGAAATGCAGCCTGAATATCTTTGAGCTCGGTAATAATCTCCTTGCTGGTGATAGTCAGGAAGAACTTATTGATAATCTGGCGATACTCACTGCGCTTATTACGATAGAGAATATAGTTCTTGGCTGCCTGATAATGACCATCTGTCATCAGGGCTTTCTCTACCATATCCTGGATCGTCTCTACATCGATCTCACTTCTATCGGTGATCTGAGCTACGACACTACTAGTCATCTGCTCGACCAACTGCTCAGATACACGCTCACCTGTAGAGGCGAAGGCGCGTCGTATGGCATTGGAGATCTTGCTCTCATCGAATGCCTCCTCGGCTCTATCTCGCTTGATTATCTTCATTATGAGTTGCTAATATTTAGGGTTTAGTGCTTTAGCTTATGCATAGCACCGACGAGGGTCCTGGTAGACACCTCGAGAGTACTATAATAATAGGAATCGTTTGTCAAAGGTTCAGCGTCTAGGTGTAAATCTTTACGAGTCTCAGAGTGTCGCATGCGTAGCCTTCGGGAAGGCATTGCGCAGAAACGTTTTAAGTGTCTCACGAGCAATCGCTGCCGATGGGAAACCATTGGCAAAGTATGTCAGCGTGTACCACTCTCCATCGTGGAAGATATAGCCCGCATAGCACGTTACACCTCGCATAGTACCACTCTTGAGATATGCCGTAAGCTCATCGCTCGGCATCAGACGACGAACTGTGCCATCGACACCTAGCTGAGGGAGTGTCTCCACGAGCGCACCATCCTGCGGCTCTTTGCCACCGAATAGTATCAGTAGGGCGCGGGTCATCGCCTCTGGAGAGAGTGAATTGCTACGACTAAGTCCAGACCCGTCTACGATACGGATAGCGCGATCACCAAGACCTGTCTGGGTGCGCCAGTAGCTCTCGAGTGCACGTCCCGCATTGCCCGAAGTCTCTAGGCTAGATGCGATAGCTTCGGCGTACAAATTGAGGCTTCGGTGGTTTGTCATAAGACAAAGCGTATCCAGCGGTAGGGAGCGATATGTGTAGAGTAGTTCACCTTCGCGCTCGTAGCCTACGTAGCTACGCTCTGCTGTTCGCCCGAGGGTAATGCTATTACCCGACAGAAATCGCTGAATATCTAGACTTGCCGTGCGAGCAGGGTCGGGATTGGCAGTCTGCAATCGTAGGGACTGCGTCGCACGTGGCAAGGTCCCTTTTAGGCGAAGCTCAGGTATCAGCGGTGTCAGCTCGGGAACCACTTTCTCACCTCCTGCCACACGCAGATCGTTATGGACGGTAATCCCCGTCTCTCTGGTGGGGACTAATTTCGTATATGAGTGCTTACCATTTCGCTCTACGGCAAGCGTGAGGTTTAGTGTGTTGTCTTGATAGTTGAAGCCATAGAGTCCAGCGCCGTAGGGCCAGACAATGTCTTCCTCCATCCAGCTAGGATGTACGCCCACAGGGGTAGGTAGCGACCCATCTATATATAGTCCGCCCTCGATCGTACGGATACCCCGTGCCGCAAGGGCCTGAGACAGTTCGCGCACGAAGCGAGTAGTATCTTGCGGTATCAGTTTGGAGCCGATCGAAGGGTCTCCGCTTCCTGAGATCAATAGCGAACCGTGCAGCGTGCCTGCCTCGACTTTCCCTACCGCATATACATCGGTGCTGAACCGGAACGAACGACCACACTGGCGCAGTGCTGCGCCAGTAGATAGCACCTTGACAGTGGAGGCAGGTGTGAATAGCTCATGAGTACGGTGCTCATAGAGGGGCTTGCCGTCGGAAATACGCACGATGCAGAGCCCGATGCGTGCGCCATATCGGCTTTCACCCGCGGTAATGATGTCACTCTGTGCCAGAAGGCTACTCCCGAGTAGGGAGCTGAGACCCAGCGCAAGTGTCAGTACTATCTTATTATGGAGCATTGTCCTGTGTTCAATATTTGTTATGTCTGCAAAAATACACAAATCATCTGGCTTCATCAAGGGGGAAGGGCATATCACCTTGCGACAAATGATTTGCCGTATTGAGAGCAAAAAATAGGGATGAATCATCATGATTCATCCCTATTCCGTCGTGGAGTATAGCGGACTCGAACCGCTCACCTCGACACTGCCAGTGTCGCGCTCTAGCCAGATGAGCTAATACCCCAGAGTATGAGCCGAAACAAGTGGTCTAACCTCTCTGTTTGCTGGTGCAAAGGTAAACAATATCTCTCGAATGATTGCTATCTTTGTAGAGAAAATTTCAATAACTCCCCGATATGATCGTATTCAACACGACGTTCGTCACAAACGAATCTACAGAAAATGAACTCATTGACTTCCTACGTGGCACATATATTCCCGCCATAGAAGAGGTGAAGATCCTGCATAATCCCAGTCTACGCCGCATCTTGCTCACTGAGCAGCAGGATGCTATTAGCCTAGCTCTGCACTTAGAGGCAACAGATATGGATAGCCTCGACGAATACCTCTATCGCTATGCCGCGGGGCATTCTCAGCTGGTGGTCAGTCGATTCGGCGAGCGTGTGATGGGATTTAGCACCATAATGGAGGAGATCGCTCACCGATGAGCACCAGCGAACGCATTATCATGGGCATCGACCCCGGCACTATCGTGATGGGATATGGACTGCTCAGAGTACTCAGCGCGCAGCGTGTAGAGCTGATCGCTCTAGGTGTCATTCGGCTCGACAAGCTAGAGGATCATTACCTCCGCCTTAAGCGCATCTATGATCGCGTAGCGGGACTTGTCGAGGAGTTTAAGCCCGATGAACTCGCTATTGAAGCGCCGTTCTATGGCAACAATGTGCAGTCTATGCTTAAGTTAGGCAGAGCTCAAGGCGTGGCTATGGCGGCAGCCCTTCATTATGGTGTCCCCATTACCGAGTACGTACCGATGCGTGTCAAGCAGGCTATTACGGGAAGTGGTGCGGCATCTAAAGAGCAAGTCGCCGGAATGCTACAGCGCTATCTGCGTATTCCCGCCGAGCAGATGCCCAAAGAGCTGGATGCTACCGACGGGCTGGCAGTAGCCCTCTGCCATCATTTCCTTACATCGGGACCAATGGCGAAGGTCAGTGCCGGTGCTACGAAAAACTGGTCGGACTTCGTCAAGCAAAATCCCGAGCGCGTCAAAGGATCTCGCAAGTAGGGACGTAGTCCTCAGCTCGTCAAGAGCAAGAACCAAACTCTGCATAGGATTTTTTGCTTACGAACTATCTTATTGAGA
>JBHACZ010000033.1:0-67724 GCA_041854825.1 Porphyromonas sp.
ACCCCCTGGCACCCTGCTCATCAGCTCTAGGGCGAGGATGTCTACCTCCTCTGTACCTCGGTCGAGGGCAATGGATGCCAGCACGTCGAGGTACTCGCGCTGCTCTGTAGCGACGAATGAGGTCGCGGGTAATAAGTCGAGATGTTGCCAGCCGAGAAAGCTCCTGCTTACACTACGCTCTAGGGCGAGTGCCTCCGTGCGTCGCTGCGGGCTAGGCAGTGAGGACTGAGCCATCAGCGACATCCTCCCCTGCTCGAGATGCGAGCCACCGAGGAGTGCCACTAGGCCTAGGCATATAATGGTCCTGTTCATACGGTATAGTGTCCACTTTGTTTTGAAGTCATACTTAGAGCAAAGATACTCTTATGCTCTAAGCTACACAAATTTTTTCAATAGAAGTAGATACCTCTCCATACCACTCTAGCATTCAAAGCCAGCAAATAGGCTAGATACCTGTAAGCGCAAGTCCAAGAGAACTCTGTGTCAATTATCGAAACGGCATGATTATCCATAGTAACGAGCAATCCCCGGTCTCAGGTGAGACTGGGGATTCCTCGTTCTAATTGTGACGCTTGCAATAGGACATCCTTTTCATTGATCTCCTTAATTGAAGGCAAGATAAGCTATAGATTGCCTTCTTGTTCTCTCACGGTCGGAACTGTTACATCTACCGCCATTGCTGAGGTACGGGTCTCTCCAATGGGAGCCATATTGTCTCTCATCACCGGAGGTGTAGGTGACCCCGAGTCTACAATGCGCGTGAGACGTATCCGATACTCATTCCCTCGTACAATACCGTATCTCCCATATGGGCGCTCGCTAGTAGCAGAGGGAAAATGTTTAATATATACGGTATAGTAACTAAGCCCACGATAATGAAAGTCGACCCCTGAGATACTAAAGGGTTTGGTAAAGGACTCACTTGTAATACCTGTGGCTCTCAGCACTGACACTATCTCTACAAGAGCGTTGTCTATCACCCCCGAAGATCCGAGAGCATCGACTACTGCCGTCTGCCTATACACACGACCTTTATAGCGTAGCCATCCCTCATTTGAGCTGAGTTGTCCCACTAGTTCTCGAGGAATAAATGGATACTCCACGATAACTGCTGGAGTTAAACTCTTCAAGAATGCATTCTCTGGCAATGTATTTTCCGTGCGGTAGTAGCTCACCTTATCTATCTCGGGAATTCCGTCATTATCCACTGGTTCACTTAGTTGCTCACGCCTATTGAGTACGTATGACCATTTTTGCTCTGCATATCTTTCTGGTTCTAGGGTGAATATCGCAGAGCTCGTAGTCGGAGCCTGCTGCTCCCACTCGAGCCAATTTGGTGATTTAGCATAACGCTGAGATCGATCACTCTGGTCTCCTTGACTTTCCATCTGCCCAGTGGAAAGATTCGCAAGTTGCCTCATCACAAAGCCTTCGCGTCGTGTACCTATTGTTAGAAATCGAGGCTTCGCATTTCCTTTGCCTCCGTTTGCCAGCTCAGGCTCTCCGTAGACGACTATACGCGTCAATGTAGGCTCTACAGTCAGTCTCACCACTGACGCTCCAGCACCAGTGCTAGAGAAGTGTTGAGTACTCGAGATCGCTATTGGACCTTGGTCATTAAACATAGAAATGTAAAGTTTACCGTCCACAGTCTCCGACAGGAAGTCCGTACGCAATCTCTGTGCCGTGGATAACAACGAGAGGGGGGATCCCTTGGCTGTCATCTGCGAGAGACGGTCATTAGCATTAGCGATGGCCACTAGTTTGTAGTCCGCAGAAGCTAGCATGAGACGAATGTCAGACAGTTGGTCTCGGGAGGAAACAGGAATGTCCTGAACATACTCTACAGCCTCTGAGGTCGCTCCGTAAAACACTAACCTCAATGAACGCACTCGTTGCATTGGGTCTGCATCAGCATCAGCCCGGAGCGTAACCTCATTAGGCAAGCTGATTCCTAGTCGAAGCTCTGACTTCTGCTCTGTCTGGGGAGATGGAGGATCTAGGACAAGCTCCTGGCTACCCTTAGAGCAACTCAAGTGACCCACGGCAATAAGCATAGCTGTGGGCAACATAATTGATGCTTTCTGAAGAAGATTCATAACTTGGTGCTTTATTTAAGATGATATATTGGTCTCCAACGAATCACTGATCAAAGATAATGAAGCCTAAGGACATAGACAACCCTTCAGCATCTAAAAAGAGAAGGCTCTCCGTGAAAACACTGACCCTGTAAAATCAATATGCGACTGTCCCCAAGAAGGAACAATCGCATATTTACTATCAGACGGAGCTCAAGCCTATTTCACCTCCCAATAGGAGTCGCTCATCACGAGATCTCGGAAAGAGCGTTGAGGCTTGCGGGCACGAACGTCGGCAATCTGTTGCTCTAGAGCCTCGTCATAGGAGATAGCTTGCACATCACGAATGATCCCCGTAGCGATGGGTAGGTCACCCTCCATCATCGCAAGCATATTATGCAGAGTGGGGTCTTCTTCGTGGGCATCGTGCGTGAGTACGTCGTCGAGGGTGTAACCATCTTCACCAATGGTGATCGCCTTGAGACGGAGCCCTTCGAGGACAAGACCACGTTCACCATCCTTACCGAAGGTCATCTTCTCACCGTGACGCAGGAGAATCGTACGTTCGTCGCGCACTTCCTTGGCAGCATAGCCCTTGTGAATCCCGTCATTGAAGATCACACAGTTCACGAGGACTTCGAGGACGGAGGCTCCACGATGCAGAGCGGAAGCTTGCATACATGCCTGGAGGGTCTTCATATCGGCATCGACGGCACGAGCGAAGAACTTACCACGGGCACCTAGACACAGCTCGGCAGGGATAAAAGGATCCTCTACCGTACCGTAGGGAGAGCTCTTGGACACGAAGCCTCGCTCACTCGTTGGCGAATACTGTCCCTTGGTAAGACCGTAGATGCGGTTATTGAAAAGGATGATGTTGATATCGATATTGCGACGGATGGCATGGATGAAGTGATTGCCCCCAATAGCGAGGCTATCTCCATCCCCTGAGACCATCCAGACGCTTAGCTCTGGATTGGCACTCTTGACACCAGTGGCAATAGCCGCCGCACGTCCGTGGATGGTGTGGAAGCCATACGTATTCATATAGTAAGGCAGGCGAGACGAACAGCCGATACCAGAGATAACAGCCGTCTGATGCGAAGGAATGCCTACCTCTGCCATCGCTTTGTATAGTGTCGCTAGGACGATATGGTCACCACAGCCTGGGCACCAGCGTACGTACTGGTCGCTCTTAAAGTCTTTGGCGTCGCACTTGACTAGATTTGTATCCATTACGCTTGGGGATTATGCTTGGTCTAGGATCTGGGTAAACGCTTCCGCCAGCTCGGTGACGGTAAAGGGCTGACCCGTTACACGATTGTACTGCTTGAGGTCGAGCCCTGGGAACTGACCACGTAGATACTGGGCAAATTGCCCGCTATTCTGCTCGGCTACTACTACCTTGCGGAATGAGCGAAGCACTCCTTCGGCATTGCGTGGCAGAGGATTGATGAAGGCGAAATGTGCCAAGGCAACGCTCTTGCCTTCGTCACGCATACGCTGCATCGTCTCGTACAGGTGACCATAGGTGCCGCCCCATCCGACGATGAGCAGCTCAGCATCGGCATCGCCCTCTACGACTAGCTCTGGGATAGAGTCCGCAATGCGAGCAACCTTCTCCGCACGAATAGCAACCATACGTTCGTGATTGTCTCCGTCGGTGCTGATGGCACTGGTATTGAAATCCTTTTCGAGACCGCCTAGGCGATGTTCGTAGCCTGGCGTACCTGGTACAGCCCAGTAACGCACCTGAGTATGGGCATCACGCTCATAGGGCTTCCATGGTTTATCCGTCTCGGGGCGAGACTGAATATAGTTAGGCGTAATCGTAGGCATATCCTCCAGCTCAGGAATGCGCCAAGCAGAAGAACCGTTGGCAATGAATGAATCGGTGAGGAGGATGACAGGTGTCATATGTTCGACAGCGATCTTGGATGCCCAGTAAGCAGCCTCGAAACATTTCTCGGGCGTAGTCCCAGCCACTACAGGCAGAGGGCTCTCACCATTGCGTCCGTAGAGAGCCTGCAGGAGGTCTGTCTGTTCGCTTTTGGTAGGCATACCTGTCGATGGACCTGCACGCTGAACGTCTATAATCACCAACGGAATCTCCGAGATTACCGCCAGGCCCATCGCTTCACTCTTGAGTGCAAGACCAGGACCCGAGGTCGTCGTCACGGCAAGCGAGCCTGCAAAGGATGCTCCGATGGCGGTACAGATACCTGCGATCTCATCCTCCGCCTGGACAGTTTTTACTCCGAGGGCCTTATGCTTAGCCAGTTCGTGGAGAATGTCCGTGGCAGGCGTGATGGGATAGCTACCGAGGAAGAGCTGAAGCCCTGCACGCTCGGCAGCTGCGATCAGACCATAGGCAGTCGCCTTATTGCCGTTGATGTCTAGGTAGTAGCCTGGAGCCTGAGTGCTCGACTCAATGCGGTAGGTTGTGGTCGAGGCATGGGTATTTGCCCCAAAGTTGAAGCCGTCGTTAAGCGCCTTGACATTAGCATCGCGCAGCTCGGGTTTCTTGGCAAACTTACGGTTGAGAAATTCCTCGGCGTGCGAGAGAGGGCGCTCGAAGAGCCAACAAATAATCCCGAGAGCGAACATATTCTTGCATCGCACGGCACTCTTGTTGTCCAAGCCAAACTCCTTAAGACCATCCTTAACCATCGAGGTAATCGGCGCTGCGATGACTTGCTGAGAGGTCAGCCCAAGTTCGGCAAAGGGATCATCGGTAGCGAAGTCCGCCTTCTTGAGGTCATTAGCCCCGAAGGAATCACTGTCGATGATGATGAGACTTTCGCGACGTAGGTTCTTCTGATTAACCTTGAGCGCGGCAGGGTTCATCGCCACGAGTACGTCAGCCTGATCGCCAGGAGCGCGCACGGTGTCTACACCGACGTGTACCTGGAAGCCCGATACCCCACCGAGCGTTCCCTGAGGAGCTCGGATCTCTGCAGGAAAGTCGGGAAACGTAGAGATCGTATTCCCGAGCATCGCCGATAGGTCGGAGAAAATTGTCCCCGTAAGCTGCATACCATCCCCAGAGTCTCCTGAGAAACGTATGACAACATCCTTGACCGACTTGACCGTAGTCTGTTTGTCCATAACTGATAATTAACGTATGACGAGCATCCGCCCTAGGCACGAAAGCCCATAGGCAGACAATAAACTATTTACACAATGTCTTCTCTATTACGCCCCCCCGTCTAATGTATGTCGGGTGAAATGCTTGCCCCTGCTATGGGGTCGCTCCCCCTAGGCAAAAGGCTCTGCAAATCTAGACAATTACCTACACCCCGCCAAACAATCATCCTCTATTTCGCGCTCATGTCTTCGCCCTCATCCTCTGCAATATGTTGGCGGGCATTAAACCTAGAGAATCAGCCCTCCATCCTCTTCTACGTTTTATCTCAATTGGGACTTACAGTAAGTCCCATCCACGACTTACTGTAAGTCACCGAGACGACTTACAGTAAGTCACCACAGCGAGTAATATTAGTCGATGGTTGGGGGGTTGGGATTATCGTTGTATCTTTGCATTCCAAGCAAACTTATTCGAATAGATTAAGCTGACAGCAACAGACCACTTATGCAAGAGAAGATTCTAATTCTAGACTTCGGTTCGCAGACGACCCAGCTCATTGGTCGCAGACTACGTGAGCTCAATACCTACTGCGAAATAGTTCCCTATCACAAAGTGCCAGCCGACCTCTCAGGTATCGCAGGTATCATCCTCTCGGGTAGCCCTTACTCAGTGTATGATGCCTCTGCATTCCGCACAGAGCTGTCAGAGCTACGTGGCAAGCTTCCACTGCTCGGGATCTGCTATGGCGCTCAGAGCCTCGTGCATCAGGCAGGGGGCAAAGTAGAGCCCTGCGACAGCCGTGAGTACGGACGTGCACATCTCGATCTGCGCCACCCCAATGACGCACTCCTGCATCATGTGAAGCAGGGAGGTCAGGTATGGATGTCTCACGGGGATACTATCACGGAGCTTCCAGCAGATTTTCGCATCATCGCCAGCACGGAGGATGTGCCCGCAGCGGCATTCCGTATAGATGGCGAGAGCACATGGGGGGTACAATTCCATCCCGAGGCATTCCATAGCGAGGAAGGCATGCAGATCCTAGAGAACTTCCTAGACATCACTGGTATCAAGGGCAACTGGTCTCCAGCATCGTTCATCGAGAGTACCGTGGCAGAGCTGCAGCGTACCCTAGGCGATGACAAGGTGATCCTTGCCCTATCTGGCGGTGTGGATAGTTCGGTTACTGCCGTCCTTCTACACCGAGCCATTGGCAAGAATCTTACGTGCATATTCGTCGATCACGGTCTACTGCGTAAGAATGAGTTCGAGAACGTACTGCGTGACTACGAGCACCTCGGTCTGAACGTCATCGGGGTGAATGCTAAGGAACAATTCCTCTCCGCCCTCCAGGGCGTGACAGACCCAGAGCAGAAGCGAAAGATCATTGGCAAGGGCTTCATCGATGTATTCGATGCAGAGGCCAAGAAGCTTTCAGATATCAAGTGGCTCGGGCAAGGCACGATCTACCCCGACGTCATCGAGTCACTCAGCATCACAGGCACGGTCATCAAGAGCCATCATAACGTAGGCGGTCTTCCTGACCGTATGAATCTCAAGCTCGTCGAGCCACTACGACTCCTTTTCAAGGACGAAGTGCGTCGCGTGGGACTTGAGCTGGGCATGGCTGAGCACCTCATTAAGCGTCAGCCATTCCCTGGTCCAGGACTTGGCATTCGCATCATAGGTGAACTCACCGAGGACAAAATCGAGATCCTCCAGAATGCCGACGATATCTATCAAAGCCTTCTGAGAGAATGGGGTTTGTATGATGAGGTTTGGCAGTCGGGCGCCATACTCTTGCCTATCAAGAGTGTAGGCGTGATGGGTGACGAGCGCACCTACGAGTACACCATAGCACTACGCGCGGTGACCTCTACCGATGCCATGAGTGCGGACTGGGCACACCTGCCCTACGACTTCCTCGCGAAGGTCTCTAACGAAATTATCAACAAGGTGCGTGGTGTCAATCGTGTCGTGTATGACATCTCATCCAAGCCACCCAGCACCATCGAGTGGGAGTAAGCGCGCCCTCCTAAGCTGGAGAGGGTAAACCTCCCAGCACCTAGACAGAAAGATACAGCCACTACATGGCGAAAGCCTGACGGATGCGCTGCCATCTTTCTGTCTAGTCGCGTACGGAGCTCCCGCGACTCAACTCGTCCAACTAAGACAACTATATATCACAATGTCCAAACATCAAGCAGACGGCAAAAAGGTTACCACCCGTCGTCTCGTAGAAATGAAACAGCAAGGTGAGTCCATCGCCATGCTTACAGCCTATGACTACACCATGGCGCGTCTCGTTGATGCCGCAGGTGTAGATATGATACTTGTAGGGGACTCTGCCGCCAATGTCATGGCGGGGCATCAGACCACTCTGCCCATTACCCTCGATCAGATGATCTATCATGGTGCCTGCGTGGTCAGAGGTACACATCGTGCGATGGTCATCGTGGACATGCCATTTGGTAGCTATCAGGTCAGTGCTGAGCAAGCGCTAGAGAGCGCGATACGCATTATGAAGGAGACGGGAGCCGACGGAGTAAAGCTCGAGGGAGGCGCTCATGTCTTCGATGCCATCTCACGCATTACCTCTGCGGGGATCCCCGTGGTAGGGCATCTGGGACTAACGCCACAGAGCGTACACCAGCTGGGTGGGTTCGGCCTACAGGCAAAGGGAGAAGCAGAAGCGGAGACCTTGCTACGCGAAGTGACCACCCTGGAGAGCCTCGGATGCTGTGCCATCGTCCTTGAGAAGATCCCCTCGTCTCTAGGCAAGCGTGCCGCTCATGCCACGCGAATACCCATCATCGGTATCGGCGCGGGGGTAGACGTAGATGGTCAAGTACTGGTATCTACGGACATGCTTGGGATGGATGAGACATTCTCTCCGAAGTTCCTCCGTCGATTCGCCCACCTCGGCGACACGATCACTGACGCAGTAGGCGAATATGTCTCTGCCGTACGCACCCGTACCTTCCCCGACGCTAGCGAGTCCTATTAAGTCCATCCCACCCTTATACATTCGACCATGCATATTAGCGAGTTTGCGAACATGAACGATTTCGTCGCCTGGTGTGACTATCTCGGGACATTTGCCTTCGCCATCAGTGGTATCCGACTGGCTGCCTCCAAGGGTTTTGATTGGTTCGGGGCATATGTCATCGGACTTGTCACTGCCGTCGGTGGAGGTACACTGCGTGACATCATGATCGACGAGAGGATCTTTTGGCTACTACAGCCATCGTATCTCATCATCACCGCTGTCGCCCTCTTCTTTACCATTGGCATGCGTCGCCAGGTCGTACGAGCGCACTATTCGCTATTCTTCTTTGATGCTGTCGGACTGGGGCTGTTCGTCGTCGTGGGAATGGCGAAAACCTTCGAGGCAGGCTACGCGTGGTGGGTCGCCCTAGTCATGGGCACCATCACGGGATGTGTAGGCGGGCTCATCCGAGATGTCCTCATCAACGAGGTACCGCTTATCTTTCGCAAAGATTTCTATGCGCTCGCGTGCTTTTTCGGAGGAATGGTTTATGTCCTCCTGTCCAAGCTGGGGATCTCAATCCCCGTCACCCAGTTCATAGCTGCATTATCCGTTGTAGGGCTGCGATTCTTAGCGGTCATCTTTCACTTCCGCATACCGAACTTCGCCCCGCTCGACGAGCCTAATGACGAAAACCCCACTACCCTATAAATGAATACCGATCTTACCCTGCGCCAAGCTCAACAGCTCGTAGACGAATGGATACATACATATGCCGTCCGATACTTCAACGAGCTTACTAACATGACCATCCTTACAGAGGAAGTCGGTGAGCTCGCTCGTCTCATGGCGCGCACCTATGGAGAGCAGAGCTTCAAGCCCGGCGAGTCCCGTGACCTCGGCGATGAGATGGCGGACGTGCTATGGGTGCTCCTCTGCCTAGCCAACCAGACTGGCGTCGATCTCGATACCGCCCTTCGCCGTAGTATAGACAAGAAAACCTCTCGAGACCACGAGAGGCATATCAATAACCCCAAACTCATTTCCCCATCCAATGAATAAGTACGAAACGGTTTTCACCCAATTCGCCCCTGCCCTAGAGGGCGACGCGCTTACCCAAGAGATCAACGCCATCCTTGAGCGTGAACTTCCCCATGCCAATACGCCAGACGTAAAGCGATTCCTTCACGGAACCATAGATATGACGACGCTATCGGCAACGGATACTGAGACGAAGGTCGTCGCCTTCGTCGCGCGAGTTAACGAGCTAGAAGGCAAGGACGAGGCTCTGCCAAACGTCGCAGCCATCTGCGTATATCCCTGCTTCGTAGGGCTAGTTCGCGAGACCCTCACGGATCCCTCCGTGCGTGTGGCATGCGTCAGTGGCGGCTTCCCCGCCTCGCAGACCTTCCAGGAGATCAAGGTCGCTGAGACGGCACTTGCCCTGGCAGCTGGCACAGACGAAGTGGACATCGTCCTGAACCTCGGGGCTTTCCTCGACGGAAACTATGAGGATGCTTCCTTCGAGATCGAGGAGATCAAGCACCTATGCGAAGGTAAAGCCCATCTCAAGGTCATCATCGAGTCTGGCGCACTTAGTGTCGAAGACATCCGCAAGGCGACGCTCCTCTCTCTATACTCGGGGGCGGACTTCGTCAAGACCTCTACGGGTAAGGAATTCCCAGGCGCAAGTCTAGAGGCGGCGTACACAATGTGCCGTGTCCTAAAGGAGTACTACGACAAGCACGGTGAGCGACGCGGGATCAAGTTCAGTGGTGGTATTCGCACGACCGAAGATGCACTGCGTTATTACTGCATTGTCAAGGCGATCCTCGGCGAAGAATGGCTTACACCCGAGCTGATGCGCATAGGCGCAAGCGGACTACTAGACAATCTCCATCGCGACATCTTCGCCGTCTAATCCGCTCTAGACAATCCCCATTCCCCAACGACAGAGGCTCGGTCTACCCATGAGTAGACCGAGCCTCTGTCCGCATGATATGCGTTAGCGCTATTCGGCTAGATGGTCAAAGTTTCGACGACGCAGCTCGAAGTCCTTACCGAGATACTTTTCCCTTACGATTTCATTCGCCGCGAGCTCCTCGGCAGTTCCCTGGAAGAGTACTTTACCCTCGAAGAGCAGGTAGGCGCGATCTGTAATGCTCAATGTCTCGTACACATTGTGATCGGTGATGAGAATGCCAATGTTCTTGTACTTGAGCTTTGCTACGATGGTCTGAATATCCTGCACGGCTATCGGATCGACCCCTGCGAATGGCTCGTCGAGCATGATAAACTTCGGGTCGATCGCTAGGCAACGTGCGATCTCGGCACGACGACGTTCGCCCCCAGAGAGGCGGTTACCTTGGTTCGTCCGCACCTTCTCTAGGCGAAACTCAGCGATGAGCTCCTCTAGTCTCGCCTGTTGCTCTGCCTTCGTTCGCCCAGTGAACTCTAATGCGCTCAGGATATTGTCCTCGACCGACAGTGTACGATATATAGAAGCCTCTTGAGCTAGATAGCCGATACCTGCGGCAGCACGCTTATAGACGGGATACTTCGTAATGTCCGCATCATCGAGGAAGATGCGTCCAGCATTCGGCACCACGAGGCCTACCGTCATGTAGAACGTGGTGGTCTTGCCCGCACCATTGGGACCGAGCAGTCCGACGATCTCCCCTTGTCCCACTTCGATCGACACGTGATTGACGACGGTTCGGCTCTTGTACTTCTTAACGAGGTTCTCTGTTCTCAGTATCATACCTTCCTTTTTTCTAATGCTCCACAAAGATACTATATCTCCTCCGTCCACCACAGCCCTGCCCGATCATTGCTAGACACCTCCCGACCAAGCCCCCTGCATCACCTAGCGCACAGGTCTGTATATGCTATCTGGAAACTCTGCGACACCCTAGACAAAACCTCCGCACACTCATGATAAATCTATAGACCACACTGTGGTCTATATAATCCACAGTATGGTCTACATAGTCCACAACGTGGTCTATATAATCCACACTGTGGTCTATAGATTTATCATGAGTGTGCGGAGGTTTTCTTATAGCATTTGGGATCTTTTCATTCAGCACATCCAGGTTTCCTATTTAAGTGGTGCGCCTCCCTTGACTTACTGCCATACCTGCGTGACAGATCATTGATGCGCCGAGGGGTTACATCCGCGAGAAAAACTCCTAGCGTATGTAACCCCTCGGCAAAAGATGATTTAGGTGGATCGGCTACCTAGTTCACTCTTGAAGTCGTGCGATGATAGAAGCGACCTGCCAGCTATAAACCAGCAAAACAGGAATGAAAGCAACAACCGAACCCAACCATAGCGCGTAGCCCGAAGCGAATATCTGGTGACTAGCTAGATTACCACTAGGCAAAAAGTGTCGGCGTAGCCATTGATACATTGTGCTGTAAGCATAGGCGACACATACCCCGACAGCTACTCCCACGAGAATGTCTGAGAGAAAATGTACGCCTTGGTACATTCGGCTATAAGCGACAAGGGATACGATTATATATAGCGCGAGACTATGAGCACGTCGCCCGATCGCCAATGCGAGGAAGGTAGCTGCAGCGAAGAAGTTGGTCGCGTGTCCCGAGAAGAAACTAAACGAGCGACCCGTATAATTATAAACCAGGTGAAGATGCTCCATAACGCCTTCGGTGAATGTAGGACGTGGACGCTCAAAGAAGTTCTTTGCCCAAACATTCCCCAGCAGATGTGTCGTCACGAGGCAAAGTGCAATGCAAAAGAGCAAGATCGCTCCCTCCTGCCACGGCTTGCGAGCAAAAAGATACCACAGCAATACTGCCACGAGTGGTAGCCAAACGATGACATTGCTAATCGAATACATCAGCACATCCAGCACGGGCGTGTGGTGCCGATTGATCCACATCAGGATGTCAATCTCGTAAGGCAGGAAGGGAACCGTCATGACTAAAGAACCAGTGAATCGCTAAGGCTTCGCCTCGTGCCTCTGAATGACAGGCTCAATCGCAGAGCTCTGTACATATCCATGGCGTCCGTCTGAGAGACGAACTGCGGAAAGATCGGAGGACGTATTACTCATAAGGAAGACTGGCGAACCAGCATTCAGCACCACGATCTCCGTAGCATCTGCCTCTGCAGAGCTAAGTAGGGGGGTCGTGGTAAGCACGATGGCGCGCGTCTGCCCTACCCTATGGTAGTACCACTGATGTAGCAGTAGAGCATTGACACCAAGCCACAGCACAAGGATGCCGAACGAGCTGTAGAAGCTCACCTTGCGCACAAGTATGGTCGCGCCAATGCGGAAGAGGATGAGCAAAGCTATGAAGATCACGAACAGCACCAGCGAAAGCACTCCCAGCGTAGTATCTGACAGTCCATAGGCTATGTCATCCAGTAGTGGGAAGCTATGCCCTGCATCGGGCGCATCCTTGATCTTCCGATAAGACAAGCGCAGATTGTGCCGTGTCTCACGCTGGAAGGGGTTGAGCATCAGAGCCCGTTCGTACGCTAGGATAGCCCGAGGGTATTGCTCCATTAGACCATAGGTAACCCCGAGATTGTGGTAGAGCGAGGCTGAGGGATTAGCCTCCAGTGCTGCACTGTACTGACGAGCAGCACCTGCGTAGTCACTTTGCTCGATATACTGCGCACCAATGCTAGGTACGATGGTATGAGTGCTGTCTGACTGCCCCATAGCATGAGGAGCAAGGCAGAGAATAGTCAGGAGGAGGGGAAGTAGATATTTCATATGCCTTAGCCTAGGAGTTTGGAGTTCTCGATGCTGGTAATGATCTTCGCTGTCCGCTCGTATAGTTCGCTAGGACTTATTTCCGTAGCGGTGGGAGCGAAGCGTGCGAACTCGATAGCATCGATCGTAGCGATCAGCTCAGAGATTAGGTCTTCGGACATCGTCTGCTGACGCAGAGCCTCACTAACATTGACACGTGTCAGCGATGAGGTTTTCATCCTCAGCTTGTCTCCGAGATAGCCCCATAGCGCATGGAGCAATTCCTCATAGAGTGCCTCTGTAGCCGATGCATCAAGGTGCTTGCGGGCTGTACGCAAACGCTTGGTCGCCACACGACCTGCACGCTGCGCCCCAAAGGAGACCACATCAGCACGCTGAGCATTGCGATGCACCAGATAGCGATAGACGCCCCACCCTGCGAGAAGCAACATCAGATGAATGAGGATATAGCCCCAGCTCATCGGAGTATATGCACCTGCAGTATCTTCCTCGAGGAGACCATAGGGTTGATCTTCGGAAGCTACGGTCTCGTGACGCAGTGCACTTGCGTTGTCGTCAGCCAATGCCTTGCCCTGTACGACATTTATAGATATAGGAGAGGTGCTGACCTCTCTATATTGACTAGAGGACGGATCAAAGTAAGCAAAGCGTAGTGGCTCGATAGAGACTTTACCCGTCTGCCGAGGGATGAGGCTGTACTCAATCGTACGCACTGCTTCGTATCTGCCCGACTCGTAGCTATACTCAGTATTCTCTATAGGATCATATAGGTCTATTCCCTCGGGGAGCTGTAGCTGTGGGCTTTTGGCTAAACGCAGGTTGCCAGCTCCACGTATCGTCACACGTAGGAGTACCGCCTCATTGGTACGCCACTCCTTAGTAGAGAGGCTCTGCGACATGGCGAACTGCCCTACTGCACCAGAGAAATTGTCAGGACGCCCTTCCGTAGGTAGCGGTTTCACTTCGATAGCTACGGGACTAGTCTGCAGCTGCCTCTGACGAATATCTCGCATAAAGCTATCGCTCTCATCCTCCTGCACGTACTTGATCGTAGCGGATGCCCCAGAGATGCTAACTGTCCCTGATTTCTGAGGGAATAGCACCTCCCGACCAACATCTGCCACAGCGTAGTCTACACCTCTAATCCGCTCATATGAGACGGGGACACGACCGTCAGACAATAGATTGTTTGACACAAAATCAGAGTGCGCAGGCAGAGACAAACGATCTAGCTCATATGCCTTCGTACCTCGAACCTGATAGGTGACAATAAGAGGCTCCTGCTCATAGACCGAGCGACGTGATACGATCGTCTCGAAAGAAAACATTTCACGCGCTTGCGCAGATGATCCAGCCGAGGAGGCTGGTAGTACGCGGATATTGCTCGATGATGCAGAGAGCTGGGTATCTCCAGCCTTGATCGAGAAGCCCGAGATAGAGATCCGTCCACTCGTCGTAGCCAGGAGCCGATAGGTAATGGCGATCTGACTGCTCTGAGTAGTGCGACCATTGACGCTCTGCACACTATTAGAGACTGCCAGCGATGGACCGTAGAGCACCTCCGCACCAGAGACCGTAGGGTCAGTAATGTGAGTTGAGTTGATCGAGGGTAAACGACCAGATGTAGACTCTATGACATAGACTACATTAAACTGACTATCTTGCCGTACTTGATCTGGTGCATTGACTGAGATCTTCTGAGCGAAGAGGCCTGTGACAGACAGACCAAGGATTGCCAATAGCACGAGGAGACGGGAAGCGATATGGCTCATAGACATTACCACGGATTCTTCTTTTGTTTTTGATTACGCGAAGCATCATTTCGCTCGCGTTGCTCGACACGCCGACGCGTCTCGTCATCACTTTGACGATACGCATCAAGAAGCTGGGCCGCCTGCTCACGGCTCATCTGCTCTTGATTGGCTGGACGCTCTCGACCTTGATTGTCCTGCTGTTTGCCTTCTTGAGGCTGATTTTGCTCGTTGGGAGAGGACTTTTGCTCCTTCTTATCTTGATCACCCGATTGAGACTGCTGAGGATTCTGTTGAGGATTTTGCTGATCTTGATTCTGATCATTCCCTCCGCCACCACCTCCGCTATTTTGCTTCTGTAGTTGCTTCTGAGCAAGTACAAGATTATAACGCGTGTCCTCATCTGCGGGATTGAGAATAAGGGATTTCTTATATGCCTCTACAGCTTGATCGTATTTGCCTGCCTGCATAGAGATGTTCCCTATATTGTGCAGTACCTCTGCACGCTGTGCCTGAGAAAGCGATGATTGCTCCAGAGTCTTATCATAGACCTTAGCGGCCTCCTGATACTTGCCCGCCCGATAGAGGGCATTACCTTCAGCAAAGAGGGCCGTCCCCTGGTAGATTCCAGGACGTGATGAGATCGAATGATAGGCAGCCCCCGCTTGCTCATACTGACCTTCGGAGTATCGCTTATTACCTTCACGTAGCTTGAGACGAGGTACCTGAGCCCCTAAACCATCCCAAGCTAAGAACATCAGCCCAAGGCACACTAGCCTTAGGACGATATAATGGTTATTTCTTGACATTGGAGAAAATATTGTAGCGTCTCCATAGGCGATTGCGACGCTGAGAGATAAATAGCTCTAGAGCCAGTAAAATCAACGCCCCTAGTACCCACGGCATGAACAGCTCGACATACCCTGTGCGGTCTACTGCACCGAGAGCCGCACGAGGAAGATCTTCCAGCTGTCTCTCTAAAAGTGCAAGGACCTCTGACTCCCTTGCTGAGGTAATGAAACTCCCAGACCCTGCCTCGGCTACAGCTTGTCCCACTCCAGGATTGAGTCTAGTAGTAACTGCCTGTCCATCCTCATCCTGTAGGTAACCTTCGTTGGTGGGGATCACTCCTCCCGACTCTGTGCCTATACCTATGACATGTACACGAATACCTGCAGCTTTGGCAATATCAGCCATCTCTGTAGCACCCGTCTCGTGATCCTCCGCGTCCGTAAAAATCAAGATCGTCTTCCCGATGTCCTTACGCTCAGAAAACGAGGATTGTGCTAGAGCTATCGCATCACCAATATTCGTACCCTGCGCTGTAAGCATCTCGGGAGAAATATCAGCAAGAAACTCCTGCGCAGCACGATGATCCGTAGTGATAGGTAGCTGTACGTAGGCGTTGGCTGCAAAGACGATTAGCCCAATTCTATTGTTGGGCATCCTTTGTATATGTTCACCGACAATGCGTTTGGCGAAGCTCATACGGCTAGGAGCAATATCTGTAGCAAGCATCGAACGAGAGACATCGACACAGATCATTACCTCTATCCCTTGCTGATCTTCGTGGATAGCATCACGACTAACTCTTTGAGGGCGTGCCAGTGCGACCAGCATTAGTCCCAGTGCAACGAGGACTAGAGCATCACGCGTCAGACGCTTGCGTCCAATACGCTCGGGCATAATGAGATCTCTAAGCTCTGCACGAGACGCCAAGCGGTGCAATGCACGACGACGATAGACAAAGCTCAGGACACTCCCCCCCGCTAAGACAAGTAGTCCTATGAGGTAGTACAGATATTGTGGGTGAGCAAACTCAATCATAGTAATCAGTAGGCTAAGGATTGGTACGTAGCAACGTATGACGCAAGGCAAACTCTAGCAATACCATAAGGAGTGCAAGCAATACAAATAGCCCATAATGCTCGCCCACGATGTGATAACTACGGGTCTGAAGCTTCGTCGTCTCTAGTTTGTCGATCTCTCTATATATGGCATCTAGACTATTATCGTCAGAGGCTCTATAATATACACCGCCCGTCAAGCGCGCTATCTCACGCATTGTATCTTCATCTAGATCGACCTCCATCGGCTGAGTACGTGCAAAGCCGTTGGACATTATCGGTACAGGGGCATAACCAGAAAGAGAGCCCATCCCGATCGTATGAATTGTAATCCCATAGGACGCTGCAAGCTGAGCTGCCATCTGCGGGGAGACGTCTCCAGCATTGTTGCTCCCATCAGTAAGCAAGACGATAACCTTGCTCTCTGTATCGCTCTCGCGCAGACGATTGATAGCCGTTACTAGTCCCAACCCTATAGCTGTGCGATCCTCGATGATACCGGGGGACATATCCGCAAGGCGATTGATGACCGTGGCATGATTGGTAGTCAAGGGGGATGCCGTGAAACTTTCGCCCGCGAATACCACGAGACCAATATTGTCATGCTCTCGACTAGACACGAAGGTCGTAGCAACTCTCTTGGCTGCTTCGAGACGATTGGGCGAAAAGTCCATTGCGAGCATACTCGAGGAGATATCCATCGTTAGCACTATATCTATACCCTCCGCATCTTGCTCTTCCCAGCTCCCTGCAGACTGAGGGCGCGCCAATGCTATTATCAGCAGAGCAAGTGCCACAAGGCGCAGAGCTATAGGGAAATGGCGCAGATAGGTACGCCACCCACCTCTCTGTGATACGAACGACATACTGGATATCCGCAGTGCAGCATGTCCACTATGCCTGCGATAGATGTACCAGCCTGCCACCAGTGGCAGGATACCCAGGAGATAGAGATATTGTGGATATAGCAATGTCATACTTTAGATTTGCTTAGACTCCCCGACCTCGGGAGATAGATGCTCCCAGAGTTCATTAGCCTCACGGACGAAGCGCAGGGCAAGCGTCAGAGCCTGCTGTGCTATGTCCTCGCTAGAGCGATGACGGGCGAACTTAATCATATCAGCCTCGGTGAGCAGCTCCTGGAGCATCGTACGCAGAGGGCGATGTAGCAGGTCACGCCTCAGCAGTGCTAGGACTTCGCTAGAGGTCATCTCCTGCGTCGTCCAGCCCTGAGCAGCATCCATATATCGCTTGAGGACAGATATTAGCTCGGTATAGAAGGCTCGATAGCTCTCCTCATCCGTTAGCCTTGTCCCCCTTAGTGCATCGAGTGCTGCCAGCGCTCCCTCATAGGCAGTAGGCTCTACAGAGATAGGAGCAGGCTCAGAGGGCAAAGCTGCTACAGTGCGGGGCAAACGGCGATAGCGATAGTAACTATATCCTGCCACAAGGAGCAGTAGCACACCCCAGAAGAGATAGCTAGTGAATATCAGCTCTAGAATATCGCGCAGACGTAGCGAGATTTCCCACGGAGCCTTAATATCTCGGAACTGCTCTGGGTGCGCTGCATCTACCTCCGGCTGAACAATATTAAGCGCCATAGGGCTAGTCTCAGCCCTCCCTGTGGGTGTCTCGACGATGATAGGAGGAATGGTGATGAGGGTAGAGTCAAAGGAGGTTATAACCATACGAGCCGAAATCTCGCGCAAGCGGTCGTCCAGCTCTATCGTATCTAGAGGAGCGAACTCCAGTACGACAAACGGCTCCCCTGCTCGTACATCCTCTGCAAGATAAAACTTCGTATTAGGCAGGTCGTCTGTGCGGATCGTCACATCGATCACAGCCTGCTCACCTGTACGCATCTCAGCCCTATCTAGGCGTGCCTGGATAGATACCTCTTGTGCTAGCCCTGCACTAGTGCTGAGCATTAGTGCACAGAGTGCGAGTAGAATGCGAGATATGCCTATTCCCATACTAGACGAAAAGCCTTATCACAAGGCATGAATATCACATAAGCCATAGTCTCAGCTACGATGCTTGAAGAGCTTAATCAATGCTGGAGCGAAATCCTCTCCCGTAGAGAGATGGAGCAAGTCTACTCCACAGCGAACGAACGCTCCCGCAGTCTCATTCACTTGAGCTATATAGCGCTCCGCATACTCCGTACGTACCGATAAGGAAGAGGTATCGACCCAACGTAACTCTCCCGTCTCTGCATCCTCCAGCTGCAATAGTCCGAGACGAGGCAGTGCTGTCTCTGCAGGATCAAACGTACGCAGAGCAATGAGTTCGTGCTTGCGACTCGCTAGAGCGAGCGAGATACGATAGTCCTCTGCCGGCTGTAGCATATCGGAGATCAGGAAGGCTGTGCAGCGCTTTTTGGTCGTACGCATCAGATAGTCCAGCGGTACACTCAGATTGGTACGACGACTGCGAGGCTCGAAGCTCAAAAGCTCTCGTATAATATAGAGTACATGGTGGCGCCCCGAGCGAGCAGGCACGAATAGCTCTACTTCATCGGTAAAAAATATTGCCCCTACCCGATCATGGTTCTGCAGGGCTGAGAAAGCCAAAGTAGCAGCGAGCTCGCACATACGCTCCCTCTTACTCTCATAGTGGGAGCCATAGAGTGTGCTCCCAGTAAGGTCGATCAGAAGCATGATAGTCAGCTCACGCTCCTCCTCAAAGACTTTTACAAATGGAGAAGCATATCGAGCCGTAACATTCCAGTCTATGTCTCGTACATCATCCCCCACTTGGTAGCCCCTCACCTCACTAAACGCCATACCGTGTCCTCGGAAGGCAGAATGATACTGCCCTGCGAAGACTTGCTCCGAGAGCCGTTTTGCCTTGATCTCTATCCGTCGGACACGACGCAAGAGGTCTGTAGCCTGTGCAGACGCACTCATAGACTAAGGTACCTGAACCTTATTTAGGATCTCACGAATGACATCATCCGCGGTCATCTCACTAGCCTCTGCCTCATAGCTTAGACCTATACGATGACGCAGTACATCGAAGCATACCGCACGAATATCCTCTGGCAAAACATAACCACGCCCCTGAATGAAAGCGTACGCTCTGCCCGCCAATGCCAATGCAATAGAAGCACGTGGAGAAGCCCCAAAACTGATCATCCCAGCCAGATGTCCTAGACCAGACTCTTCTGGCTGACGCGTCGCAAATACTATATCGATAATATAACGCTCTATCTTCTCATCCACATAGATGGTGCGCACGATGTCGCGTGCGCTCTGCAGATCATCGAGAGATAGTATAGGCTTGATCGAGACTGCCTCTGGACGGATCTGCTCACGGATAATCTGAGCCTCCTCCTCGCGACGAGGATAGGAGATCTGTACCTTAAGCATAAAGCGGTCTACCTGCGCTTCGGGCAGAGGGTAGGTTCCTTCCTGCTCGATGGGATTCTGTGTCGCCATCACGAGGAAAGGTCTCGGCAGAGTGAATGTCTTCTCTCCGATCGTCACCTGACGTTCCTGCATTGCCTCGAGGAGTGCAGACTGCACCTTAGCTGGGGCACGGTTAATCTCGTCGGCTAGGATGAAGTTAGAGAAAATCGGCCCTTGCTTAACCTGAAACTCCTCATGCTTCTGAGAGTACATCAGCGTACCAATAACGTCGGCAGGAAGTAGATCGGGAGTAAACTGGATGCGCTTGTACTGCGCCTGCACCAGCTGCGCAAGGGTCTTGATAGCAAGTGTCTTGGCAAGTCCTGGCATACCCTCGAGCAGGATATGTCCATCGGCGAGCAACCCGATCAGCAATGAGTCTATGAGGTGCGTCTGCCCTACAATCGCCTGCCGCATACCAGCGCGCAGACTATCCACGATGTGACGTTTGCTAGAGATTCGCTCTGTCAGAGCCTTTATATCTACTGATTCCATCTATTTGGTTTCTACTTATTCTATGATTTATCGTATCAAGCTTCGCTGTAGAGCCAACGCTCTTGATACAGAATTATTATCCTCAGGGTCTATGCCATACTTGCGGGCGGCGGGCAATTGTAGCTGGAGTCCCACACGTGGATTGGTCGGGTCAGGCAATAGCTCTCTATTCTCCTCGTATATATACACCCAGAAAGCTTGATGCCCATACTTGCGCTCTGCGATACGCATCAGACTAGCTCCAGCCTCTAGCGTGATCACCTCACTCTGCGCCTCCCTACCTATCTTCGGAGGTGGCGTGGGGGCAGGTGTTACAGTCTTCGGATGCTCTACTGCAGAGACTTTATCTGCGGGATTCGTCTGAGCGGGAGCTACGCTAGTTGGCTCAATGTTACCTACAGGAGCAGATGTCTGCTCTGGCTGTGATGTTGGGATTATAGAGTCTACGGAGTCCACCTGTACCTCTACCTGCCTGGGCATGACAACTATCGTATGCGAGCTATCGGCAGATACTGAGCCATCACGCTGGGGCAATGTACATGATCCTCTTCCGAAGATAAGCCATAGCACCACGACCATCGCAATGAGCAAGCCTATCAGCAGTAGTATCATGCACCATCTATTCCCTGAGCGCACAGCTGTATCCCTAGACGTATCATCTATTCCCTCCGCATCTGGGACTTCGTCTAAGGGATCTGCCACCTCTCGGGGAGCGTCATCCTCGATATCCTCTGCTGAAGGCTCTGTAGAAGCTAACTCTGTTGGTACTATCTCCTCTTCTGCAGTTGGCTGCATAGCGACCACAGGTAATGTGGGAGCGACTGACGTTTCCTCGGAGTTAGGCTCCACATCCTCTACGCTAGTCTCCTGCGATATCTCAGGCGGAGCTGACTGTATGATCGTCCTTACATAACGTACGGGGGCTACTGCGAGAGCCTCCTCTAGAGAGGTGTACTCCTCTGCAATATCCCTGGCTGCCCCTGCAGAGAGCGCCACAGGAGCAAACATCGAGAACGGACGATTGAGCATCTCGACAAAATGAGGCTCTAAACCAAGCTCATAACCTCCCTCGATGGGTACAAAGACACCGATCGAAGCCCACTGCACGGTACGCCCTGCTGAGAGCTGTCGCTCGAATGCACGAGGAATAGCCCGTAACCATTCCTCTATATTGTAGGGTCTAATGCCTGTAGCTAGCTCCAGCGCCTCGACCAGATCTAGGAGTGTAGTCCGCCTCTCTGTGGTGTACTCAGCACTCTCCGCTGATGTCTGTATAGACAGGTAGATGCGTGGAGGCAATAAATGTGGCACTCCCCCGATGGCAACTACGACCTCCTCACACAGAGCCGTAGACCATAGACCGAGGTCTCCCATATCTAGAGTAGCTCCCTCTCTTAGGCGTAGCTCTAGCTGTGAGACGAAGTGTCGCCAGAGCAATTCACTCGTCTCATAGGCTACAGATGCCTCCGTAGCAAGTCTACCCAGCCACAGCTCTCCCTGCATAGTCTTAGCTCCTTACGACCCGACCGTAGAGGTCATATATATCTGCTGAGGTAATCTCTACCTCATACATCTCGCCTACCGTGAGGGCACCGACCTCGGGATCATCCTTGATGAGTACCTCCTGATCGACCTCGGGAGAGTCATATTCTGTACGGCCTATGTAGTACTCACCTTCCTGGCGATCAATGATTGTCCGCAATCGCTGACCGACTTTAGCAGCGTTAAGCTCCGTCACAATAGACTCCTGAAGGCTCATCAGACGGTCCATTCGCTCCTGCTTGAGCTCTAGAGGGATGTCATCCTCGTAGTGCTCGTGGGCATATGTCCCCTCTTCATGCGAATACACGAAGGCTCCCAGTCGATCGAAACGTATATCTCGAACGAACGAGAGCATTTCTTCGAAATCTTCCTCTTTCTCTCCAGGATGCCCCACCATAAGTGTCGTACGTAGATGTATGCCTGGCACCTCCTCACGCATCTTGTTAAGCAGTGCATAGGTCTCAGCCTTGGTCGTACCACGGCGCATCTTACGGAGCATCGGGTCACTGATATGCTGGAGTGCGATATCGAGATAAGCACACACATTGGGACGTTCACGCATCACACGTAGCAAGTCCATCGGGAAGGCATTGGGATAAGCATAGTGCAGACGTATCCAGTCCAATCCCTGAATATCCGATAGTCTCTCTACGAGCTGGGGCAGTCTATGCTCTCCATAGATATCTAGACCATAGAACGTGAGATCCTGTGCGATGAGCTGTAGCTCGCGCACACCACCACGTACGAGTTCCTCAGCCTCTGCTACTATATCCTCTATCGTACGAGAGACGTGCTTCCCTGTAATCAGCGGGATCGCACAGTAAGAGCAAGTACGATTGCACCCCTCCGATATCTTGAGATAAGCATAGTGGGGTGGCGTAGTCAGACTACGATTACCTCCAAGCGGGTCATTATAGTACGCTTTACCAAGGTCGCTGATGAGCTTTTTCCAGTTGAACTTGCCATAATAGCCGTCCACCTCTGGTATCTCTGCCTTGAGTTCGTCCATGAAGCGCTCCGTCAGGCAGCCCATTACATAGACTTGACCTACCTTGCCACGCTTCTTGCTCTCTACGATTTCGAGAATCATATTGATGGATTCCTGCTGAGCATCAGCGATGAATCCACAGGTATTAATCACGACTATCTCGCCATCTACGTCTTCGCTATTGTGCTGGACGGTATAGCCATTGGCAAGGAACTGTCGGATTAGGTGCTCGCTGTCCATAAGGTTCTTCGAACAGCCGAGCGTTATCATATCTACTTGATTCTTTCTCATTCTCCGAATAAGGAGTCTACAAATTCTTTCTTGCGGAATAGCTGTAGGTCATCGATACCTTCACCTAGTCCAATATACTTCACTGGGATCTTGAACTGGTCTGAGATCCCGATTACCACACCGCCCTTGGCCGTACCATCTAGCTTGGTCACAGCGAGAGCATTCACTTCCGTGGCTGCTGTAAATTGCTTTGCTTGCTCGAAAGCATTCTGCCCCGTAGACCCATCTAGCACGAGTAGCACCTCGTGGGGTGCATCGGGGACAACTTTCTGCATCACACGCTTGATCTTGGTGAGCTCATTCATCAGCCCAACCTTATTATGCAGGCGACCTGCGGTATCGATGATCACGACATCTGCCCCTGAGCTTACAGCAGAGCTTAGGGTATCGTATGCCACAGAGGCAGGATCCGCATTCATTCTCTGCTTAACGAGAGGGACTCCGGTACGTCCTGCCCAGATCTCAAGCTGCTCGATCGCTGCAGCACGGAAGGTGTCTGCCGCTCCGAGTACGACTTTGAGACCAGACTTGGTGAATTGATGCGCCAGTTTGCCTATGGTCGTGGTCTTTCCCACGCCATTGACCCCAACGACCATTATAACGTATGGCTTAGCTCCCTCGGGCGTAGTGAACGAATCTCCGTCTACTACCCCATTCTCTGTCAGTAGATCTGCAATCTCTGAGCGCAAGATACTTGTCAGCTCCGAGGTAGTGACATACTTGTCTCTAGCCACACGCTCCTCGACACGTCGGATAATCTTGAGCGTAGTATCCACGCCCACATCCGAAGTCACCAGGACATCTTCTAGTTCGTCTAGGACCTCCTCATCGACCTTGCTCTTACCTGCGATGGCACGCGTTATCTTGGAGAATACACTCTCCTTGCTCTTGCCTAGACCCTCGTCTAGCTGAGCCTTGGTCTCCTCCTTCTTCTTGGAGAAAAAGCTAAATATTCCCATTCCTATATCGTTGTTTGGTATGATGACCAGCCAATGCTCAGGCTAGTCCATACGATGCTTGTAGTCCTCGTATCCGAACGTGCGGAGCATCTCCAGCGTCCCATCTGTACGTAGCAGGGCAATAGCTGGATGAGGAATACCATTAAACATAGTAGTCTTGACCGTCGTATAGTGCAGCATGTCCTCGAATATCAACCTCTGCCCTATAGAGAGCGGAGCATCGAACTGCCAATAGCCGATAAAGTCACCACTTAGACAGCTATTCCCTCCTATACGATAGCTATGTGGGAGCATTGCAGACTCCGGCACATTATCCAGAGTACGTGCTCCACGCACACGGGGCTGGTATGGCATCTCTAGGCAATCGGGCATATGGCAGGTAAATGACACATCCACAATAGCCGTGCGGATGCTATGATGCTCTACGATATCGATCACCGTCGCCTCTAAAAATCCCGTTTGCCACCCAAATGCGCTCCCAGGCTCTAGGATAAGCTTGAGATGAGGGTGGCGCGCTCCGAATGCCTTGAGTACAGAGATGAGGTGCTCGACATTGTAGTCTGCACGCGTCATGAGGTGTCCACCGCCCATATTCAGCCATTTCGCCTGAGCGAGTGCCCCTGCGAATCGGGTCTCTAGGATGGTGAGGGCTTCCTCGAGGTTCTCTGCATCTCCCTCGCACAGTACGTGGAAGTGCAAGCCCTCTATACCCTCAGGCAATTTATCTCCTAGCTCATCGGCTGTCACACCGAAGCGTGAGCCTGGAGCACAGGGATTATATAGGTCAGTCTCTACGACCGAGTACTCGGGATTAATCCTAAGCCCATAAGACACCGAACCATCCGCTCTCATCAGAGGACGCATAGCCTCGATCTGACTTAGCGAATTGAAGGTAATATGGCTGCTATACTGCTGAATCTCCTCAAAGTTGTCCAGCGTATATCCTGGGCTAAATGTATGTACAGGAGACCCCATCTCCTCGTATCCTAGGCGTGCTTCGTAGGGAGAGCTCGCAGTGCTAGAGGTGATGTACTCCCTAAATATAGGGAATGTACGCCACAGGGCATAAGCCTTGAACGCAAGGATAATCTCCACACCTGCTCGATCTGCCACCGAGCGAATCAGCTCAAGGTTACGTCTTAGCAATGATTCCTCCAGCACATAGCATGGAGCGGGTATATGTATGCTCATACAATATCTATTCTTTCTACTTCGTAATGCCCTGCAAAGATACTAAAAATCCTCCCCCACGCCCACGATCGCTCCATTGTCACAGGGTAAACGCGTGAAGCTGCCATCCCTCCGCTCACTCCCTATTCTACTAAACACAAAAAGCACCCACACATTCCCCTAAATCTCCCAACGAATTTCCTAGAACATGGGGAGTTTCTTATCAAGAATATCTATCACAGATTATAAATATAGTACCTTACTCCTACAAATACAGTACTATATTTATATGAATATAGTACTATACTTATATGCGTACAGTACTATATTTATATCTCTAGACGGCTGAATAGAGGAAATCTCAAGGGAGTTTTAGGCAAATTCGCGGGACGTTTTCAGAAAAAAGCAGGATGTTTGCGGAAGAACACAGGACGCTTCGGAAGAGCTATAGGAAAAGCTCCGTCTCTGTACAGAGCACAAGAATCATCCTCGAGATACCTTCATGCGCTTGCCCTACTCATTATCATGTCTCGGCTCACTCACTCTCGCCTCCGCTCACCATCATCCCTTCTGATTTGACCTACACGGCTAAAATTTTTCCTCATACATTTGGTTTACATCATAAACCTATCTATATTTGCACAAGATCTAGGACAAGACCTATCTCGAGCTCCAGGCCTAATCCATAGACCCACAATAGTTCTAACTCATAACATTCAAGACAATTATGACTGACAAGCAACTCTCCCCTGCCGAAAGCCTCCGCCTCATCGAGGCAATGATCCAGCGCAGCGGCAAGCGTCTCGAACGCGATTCATGGTTTCCATGCCTCCTCTGGGGGTATCTGACCGTAGCAGCGAGCCTCCTCGTCTACTTCCTGTATCCTACTCTAGGGCACAAAGCCAATATCTTCTGGCTCATCATCCCCATCGTCGGCTGGAGTGGCATGTATCTCAAAGGATATATGAGCTCCAAGCCACGACAGGCAACAGTCACCACTCCTCTCGATCGCTTCATCAAGATTATTTGGCTCGTCTTAGGGATCAACTCTCTCATCTGCTCATTCCTCATCGGAGGTGATCGCATCCTTTTCTTGATGCTCCTCATGATGGGTATGGGAGGGATGATGACAGGACTAGCGACGAGGTTTCACCTTCTCACCTATATGTCCCTCGTAGGTATCGTGATGGGTTACGGAATGCTATTCATTCCTTTCGAAGGTCATGGAATCATCCTCTACTTCGGTCTAGCGTTCTTCCTGACATTCGTAATCCCAGGACACATCCTACGCATCAAGGTCAAGCGACAAGAAGCTCAAAGCAATGGAGACGCCTAACCTACTCCCGCTAGATCCACTGCTCTTATCCGAACTGCGTCTAGCCATCACTTCCATTCTGATGAATGTCGAAGAAGCCGACTTCGTGTACCTACGCGAAGCCACTGGTGCGACAGCAGGCAACATCAGCGTACAGATCGACAAGCTAAACACTGCGGGATATATCGAGGTAGAAAAGAGCTTCGTCGGTAAACGTCCCCGCACGACCTGCCGCATCACCGACCAAGGTCGCCAAGCGTTCGTTCGCCACTTCGAAGCCCTCAAGACCTACCTCCCCAGCTAAGCCACCCTCCCCCAATCTTCCTCCCTGCGTCAGGGTCAATTCTCCCGAATTGACCCTGACGCTTTAACAACTCGCTAGCGTATACTCGCGATCACACAGCTAAGATCAGCACCCAATAGCGCCTTCATACTCTACCTTCCCCTCATCTTCTAACACAAACCAAAACATTCAAAAACACATGTTAAACAAATCTACAACACTCAATTATCTTGTAAGTCGCCACAAGTTTATGTACCTTTGTCGCCACATTCAAGAATCAAGTATAGAAAATAGAAGAATGAAGAAACTAATTCTCGCAACTCTCGTGACCATCATTGGCTTCTGGAGCAGTCTAGATGCACAAAAGGTGGCCCTACGGACTAATCTACTAGGATTGGCTACAGGCAACATCAATGTAGAGGGATCGATGTATATCAGCCCCAGGCTAACATTCCACGTTCCAATTCAAGCGAAACTAGTCGGATATCCCCTGCCCGCACCTGTGGGTCTGATCCGCTGGATGGAGAGTACCCAGCCCGACTCATACATTGATCATTTCGGCACAGTCAAGCACACGGAGAATATTTCGATATTCCCAGGCATACGCCACTGGTGGAGAGGAGCGTACAATCGTGGTTTCTTCACTGGATACTACGCTATCGGCACTTGGTTCCGATGGGGTGGAGACAAATTCGATGTGAACTACCGAGAGGGCTTCGGCTTAGGAGGAGGAGCATCGATCGGATACTCCTATGAGATCTCTCCACGCTGGAATATCGAAGCGGAGTTCGGTCTCGGAGCACTATGGAGAGATTACGAATACATCGATCACCAAACAAAATCGGTTATCGAGACCAAGCAAGATATCATTGCCACTATACCCAAGGTAGGCATTAGCCTCGTATACATCCTGAAATAAGCCTCGTATGAAACAATCCAAACTATTTCTTGGGCTAATCGCTGGCACACTTCTACTCGCAGGTTGTGCCAAGAAGCCCCTTACCGCCCCACTATTCTTCCAGACTGGACGAGCCCACATCTACCTCCCCACCAATGAGGAGAGCAAGGCCGCAGTACTGGCAGAGCGAAGCGACATCCAGGTACACACAGACACGATCCGCCCTCAGTCAGAGACGACCGATACAGATAAAAGTAGCATCACACTAGAGACCTTTACCGTCGTTGCAGATCGCCCACTGGTCAAGATCTCTACCGTGCGCAACGGGTATGTCAATCTCTCGTTCCTCGTCACACTGCCAAAGATATTCATGCACGAGAAGTATCAGGTTGTCCTACGACCAACCCTTCTCAATGGAGATCTGAAGCAAGAGATGCCACCTCTAGTGCTACAGGGGAGCAAGTTTCGCAAGTTACAGGACAAGCAGTATGCTATGGTCGATTCTCTAGCAGCACTCATCGTAGACTCTGCCCGATATGATAGCGTGTACTTCGACAGCCCACGATACCAGGACTTCGCCAAGACCCTACAGCGTAGACAGCTTCGTCGCTACAAGCTTGAGTACAATCATATGCTCTCATATCAGCGCTGGAGGAAGCTCAAAGAAAATCGAAAGATCAGTCTCGACATGAGCAATGCAGGTAGCTATGACGCTCGTCATGCCACTCGCTCGCTCTCTATGCTGCTAGATGCTTTCCAGGTAGACATCGACAAGGGTGACTCAGCAACGATTCGCTCTAAGTATGAGCGAGACTATACTCCTGAGAGGCGTGCAGCCAAACTCGCGCACCTGACGAGAGAGATCCGTCTGAAAGACATCCCTCGCTCGTATCGTTCTCACTATCAGCGAAACTGGACACTAGACTCGCTGAACAACAAGAACATTACTCATCAAGATTCACTTGACATATCCAAGTACACCTTCGATCACAAGGCAATCGCCAAAAATGAGAGCCTTCGTGACAACATAGACATCTATAGACGTCAGATCATCAAGTTGCCTCGCGTAGAGAACCCACATTCTGTGGATAGCATGCAGCTGGGCAAGGATCTTGTCTACATGTACAGTCGCAACATTGAAGTCAAGGAGGCCATTCAGCGCCGTCTAAATGTCATACTCGACACCCGTGTTTCCGCCACTGACGAAAGCACTTGGATGCAGATGGACGTTGATACTCTAACCTTCATTGTGTCTGGGATGAATGACCTCGCTGACAAAACTCTCATCGAGCGACTAGAAGGCGAGAAGCGCGCAGAGTACCAGGTAGGCTTAGACCGCCTTGCTGCCTATGACTACAAGGGAGCTCTGGATATTCTCAATCACTATCCTGACTTCAATAGTGCTGTATGTCTCGCAGCCCTTGGATACAATGACCACGCCATATCTCTACTTGACAAGCTACATCCTGCAAGTGCACGCATGGACTATCTCCGCGCGATCATCTATGCACGCATGAAGCGCCTCGAGGAGGCTAAGGATCTGCTGATATCTAGTGCGAAGAGAGATATGCAGACAGCTTTCAAGGCAGAGATCGAACCAGAGTTCGAGCCCCTCTGGAAGGCATATCCAGACCTCAACGAGGAGCTACAAGCTATCGCTGACGGAGACTACCACTAGATACATCTCCTATCTCTCACGAGAAGCGCCTGAAGGATCTGAATCCTTCAGGCGCTTCTTGTACAAGACACAGGAAAGCCTATATCTCGGTACGTCGAAGAAATTAGCGATGAAATCATAGACACTGCAAGAGAAAGCGAACGCCCCATTCTAGGTTATTCACATCCGTCCCCAAGCCTGGTATACATATCCCAAGGCTTGGGATATGTATACCAGGCTTGGGGACACATAAACCAAACCTTGGGATATAGCCGATTTACCTTAAACGTGTATGGTTGAGTTATTAGAACTTCGACCAATTCCTTACCACGCATAGTCATCTCATGCTCCTCTAACCGACCCTAGAGCCTTTATATCGACCATGCTATACTCCCCAAAAAGCAACAATTAAGGCTTGCTACAAAAGCAAATCTCCTCCTGCATCGCATCGGATGCAGGAGGAGATTGTAGAGAATGAATATCGCGTTAGTTGCGTCGACTGCCAAGGAGACGCAAGAGGTAGAGAAAGAGATTCACGAAGTCTAGGTAAAGCGTGAGCGCACCGAGGACACTGACTTTCTTGACTTCGTCGCTATCTTCATGGACACCCGCGAAAAGCATCTTGATCTTCTGCACGTCGTAAGCTGTGAGGCCGACAAAGATCAAAACCCCAACAGCCGAGATAATCAGACTAAGTATAGAGTTGCCCAGGAAGATATTCACGACACTGGCGATGATGAGACCGATGAGCGCCATGAAGAGAAGGCTTCCCCATGAGCTAAGATCTTTCTTGGTAAAGTAGCCGTATGCTGCCATCGCCCCGAACATCCCTGCTGTAACGAAGAAAGTCGTCGCAATCGAGCTCTCCGTATAAACCAGGAAGATAAAGCTCATCGTTAGACCATTGAGCGCGGAGTACAGACCGAAGAGGGCTGTCGCGATGGTAAAGCTCATGCGGTCAATAAAGCGAGAGAGACCGAAGACGAGTGCTAGCTCCGCAATGATCAGACCGAAGAAAAGTCCCTGGCTCGTGGCGATCGTATAGGCGAGCCCATTGGCTAATGCGCCATAGGCAGCTAGTCCCGTGATACCGAGACCAATGCTCATCCATAGGAAAACACGCTGCATAAGCGTACGCTGGAGCGCGACATCAACGTAAGCGAACTGGGGCGAATGACTTGGTTCGCTATTTCTGTCGATGAAATACTGGTTCTGTGACATAGTGATTGTTATTTGTTATTATCTTTTATTCTGATCCGTCCTTTAGACTAATAACAGCCCAAGGAGGAATTTAGTGCGACGCACGCACGAGACAGTGGGTCTATAAGCCGAGTTCTGTACTGTGCCGAGGGGCACAGCGTCTGTCATTTATCTCGACTGTGCGTCTCCGCACAGCTCTAGCAATCTACCCTCCGACTGGGGCGAGCAACCCTCATAACGTCGGTTTACGTGATCTTGCAACCCGTAAGGCGTACAGCTAGCCACATTGCTGTGACTACTGGTGGGCTCTTACCCCACCTTCTCACCATCACCATGAGATCTCTCGAGGGAAATGCCCAAGGCTGTCATTCTCTTCTACGCTGATCTGACCTCGCGGCCACCTACCCGTTAGGTAGTACGGTGCTCTGTGTTGCTCGGACGTTCCTCACCGCAGGGACTAATGCCCCATACGGCGCGACAGACCGACCCACTGTCTCTTATTGCTGCATCTTAAATTTATATCGTTATTCCTACTCTCTCTTTAACTTTGACTATAACAGCCGCAAACATCCAACTCAGTATAAACACGTACAGAGCTCCATAATTGCTGTACTCTAAGATATCTCCGCTTAGACGTACTATAGAGTCAAAGAGAAAAACAAAAATCATGTGCCAATAATAGATCTCCCCAGAATAACGGCGGCCAATCATCTCTAGAATGGACCCTTGACCGAATGTCTTGTTTGTAAGAGCCATATTCAACCAGGCAAATGCCACTGGCAATGTCAGGAGATGCGGTCCGACAGTTGCAAGTCCACCTGATAAGGTCTGAATTACAAAACCCTCAATAATAAGTCCGAGAGATAACGCTACTGACCCGTCGACCCAACGAAGCTGACGAATGATCTCCTCATGCTTCTTCGCAAGATAGCCCATAGCAAGGCAGGGCAAAGCATAACTCACAAAATTAAACACAAAGGAAGATGCTGCTGCATTCGAATAAAAGAAGCGATATCTCCCAATCATTACCCCAAAGACGATGAGAATGGGAAGCCATGCCACAGCCCGCCCTTTACTCCAGCGAACAAGTAGCCCAAACACAGGAAGACCCCAAAGCAACGAAGTCAAGTACCATAAAGGACCACCATATTTATTCGGGATACTTACGAAGGTCCAGCGCAGCAAAATAGGGAGATCCAAGTTGACAAGATCTACTGGATCTACTAGGTAATATACCAGTGTAAAGAACGGGAGTAAGAATAGAACCTTCTTAAAAGCTTTCAAACTACGCTCCAAGACTTTTGAAGGGTCGAGGTGATACAGGAAATATCCCGTTATCATAAAGAAGCAAGAGACTGCAATATCACGCAAAGGCGTCTGAATAGCTCCTAGTGGAGCATGGGCTGCGACAACCCAAAAGGCGCACACAGCCTTAAGCACATACAGAGAGTGAATTTCCTCACGCTTTAACTCTCCCATTCCTATTTCTGTTTCTTTCGCTCGTTACTTGGTTACTTCGACGCGCTGAGTTGGGTCTAGCTCGGCATTGCGCTTAGCGACAGCTTCGGCGACATTGCGCGCTAGCTGACGGAAGAAGATACCCGTAATGCTCTCGCCATTGGTGGCAGCTGGCGCGCCGCTATCTCCACTCTCGCAGATACTTTGCACCAAGGGGATCTGCCCGAGCAGGTCTATTCCCATATCAGCAGCTAGCTGACGACCGCCCTCCTTGCCGAAGATGTAGTATTTGTTATTGGGCAATTCGGCAGGTGTAAACCAAGCCATATTCTCTACAAGTCCCAGGACAGGCACACCGACCTTCTCGTCAAGGAACATCCCGATGCCCTTGATCGCATCTGCCAGCGCCACCTGCTGAGGCGTAGTCACTACGAGCGCTCCCGTAATGCCCAGCGTCTGCACCAGCGTCAGGTGTATATCGCTCGTGCCTGGAGGCATATCCAGGAGAAGATAATCTAATTCGCCCCAGTTCCCTTCTGTAAGTAGCTGCTTAAGCGCGTTGCTTGCCATGCTACCACGCCAGAGAACAGGGCTTTCTTTATTGACAAAGAAGCCCATCGAGAGGAGCTTGACCCCGTAGCGTTCTACTGGCTGAATGAGTTCGCGCCCATCGACCTCCTCGAGTGTAGGGCGTGCAGCCTCACACCCGAACATGAGCGGCATCGAAGGACCGAATATATCTGCATCGAGCAAGCCCACACGATAGCCCTCGGCAGCCAGTGCTACGGCGAGATTAGCAGAGACCGTACTTTTGCCTACACCACCCTTGCCCGAGAATACTGCCACGACGTTCTTCACTCCTGGCAGGATCTTGACCTCTGGCTTGGGAGCGACCTCTGGCACCTTCACACTGATATTGCCCTTAATATCGACCTCTGGGCTGATATAGGTGAGGATGGCTGTCTCAGCAGCCTTGACTACACTCTTGATGAAAGGGGAGTTTGGCTTGTCAAAGACCAGCGAAAAGCTCACCTTGTTTCCTTCGATACGAATATCGTCCTCTACCATGCCCGCCTCCACGAGGTTCTGTCCCGTACCGGGATAGCGTACTTGCTGGAGCGCCTCTAGGATGAGGGCAGGATATAATGTTACTGACATGATTTACTTACTCTAAAATTTATTCGCCTGCGAGGCGACGAGAACGACCGAAGCTACGATAGCTATCGGGCTCGATCTCTATGTCTGGCTCCTGAAGTCCTCCCTCTGGAAGTACTGGCAGGTAGCGCAGATACTTGATCGTAAGACCTCGAGCGAGCCACTGCTCCTCGTAGTAGGTCTTGATATCCAGGATGTCACTGACTACGCCCCCACCATAGAGATCCTCTGTACGCTCCTCGATGGGGAAGCCATTAAGCTCGATCATCGCCGAGGTATAGGTATAGAGGAAAGGGCTGTCCGTCTTGAGGTGAATCATACCACCAGGGCGAAGCATTCGTGCATACCGTTCGACGAATCGACACGAGGTGAGACGCTTCGTAACCTTTTTCATCTGCGGATCTGGGAAAGTTATCCAGATCTCATCGACCTCGCCATCGGCGAAAAAATGTTCGAGTAGCTCGATCTCAGTGCGCAGGAAGGCGACATTGGTCATACCTGCCAGGTGACTCTCCTTAGCCCCTGTCCACATACGAGCTCCCTTGATGTCGATACCGATGAAGTTTTTGTCTGTAAAACGCTTCCCTAGTCCGACGGTATATTCTCCCTTGCCACAGCCTAGTTCCAGCACGATGGGATGATCGTTGTGAAAGAAATCCTCTCTCCAGCGACCTCTAAGGGGGAATGTCTCCTGAGCTACGCGAGGACGAGGGTACTGGAAGACGTGTGAGAACGTCTCCATATCGGCAAACTTCGAGAGTTTGTTCTTACCCATTGGTTAGAATTATATACGATCGTGGATCTACTCCTCGTCGCCGAGGCTATCATAATAGGCAAGCTCTGCCTGCACGACGAACGCAATCTGCTCATCGTCCCAAGAGCCCACTTCATCCTTACGCACATTCTTGATCACGTAGGCGAGTAGCTCCTCATAGTCGAACTCGCTCTCTAGTTCATCATCACCATCCTCCCCGATAAGTCCACGACTATCGAAGAAATCAAAGATTAGGTCTCCGAAATATATCAAGTCGTCATCAGACACGAGTTCCTTGAGTTCCTGAGGAATATGGTTGCGGACGAAGGCTACCTCTTGCAAGTCGTCATCCCAAACTAGATCTTCTGCCATAATGCTATATAATATCTTGTTTTTAGTTTTGTCATTCAGCTTCCATGCCTAGAGCGAAGACGTGTACGCGTCTACCCCGAGCTAAAGCTCCTCAAAGGTACGACATTCGACCCATCCGACAATAAGACAGCGACAAAGCTTGGCGGATTAACCCTCCTAACCTCCAATCCTAGCCACCTATATATCAACCCATTAGAGAGAGCCCTTAGAAACCTTAGACCGAGCCTCCGAAAATGATAGATGTTTTTGCCCAAAATGGTGGATGTTTTTCGGGAAAATGATAGAACTTTTTCGGCAAGAACATCCACCATTTTGGGCAAAAACATCTATCATTTTTTCAGAGCCAAAAGTACTAGTTATTAGATCCCTCCCATCACCCTTCACAATAGCTCCCGTCCCTTGGGGTTATATTACTAGGATAGCGTGATTCGATATCCGATGAGAATGACTATTTTTGTCCCAGCTACGAGGGTGAGATACCATATATCCCTCCCTAGGCTGAGTAATAGGATTATTAACTTAGTACTTATGACATCGAATAATTACTGCGTCATCATGGGCGGTGGCATCGGCAGTCGCTTTTGGCCACTCAGCCGAGAGCAACGCCCCAAGCAGTTTCTAGATATATTCGGAACGGGTCGTTCACTCCTACGAATGACATTTGACCGCTTTGCACGCTTTATCCCCATAGAGAATATTATCGTCGTCACGGGAGAGATCTACCGCGACCAAGTGCTGGAGCAACTTCCCGAGCTACAGCCTAGCCAGGTACTCCTCGAGCCACTGCGTCGCAATACCGCTCCGTGCATTGCCTACGCTTGCCATCATATCGAAGCGCGCAATCCCAATGCGAATATCATCGTCAGCCCCTCGGATCATTTGATCCTGGACGAAGAGGCTTTCATCAAGAGCATTCAGCGTAGCCTAGAATATGTGGCAAACCACAGCAATCTCGTGACGCTAGGCGTACGCCCCTCACGTCCCGACACAGGCTACGGCTATATCCAGGTACATCCAGAGGACAATAGTGCTGCCGATGAGTTTCACCGCGTGAAAACATTCACCGAGAAGCCCAATCTCGAGATGGCAAAGGTCTTTGTCGCCAGTGGAGACTTCTTGTGGAATAGCGGCATGTTCGCATGGAATGTCCAGACGATCATGTCAGCATTCGAAGAGCATCTGCCCGACATGTACGATGTGCTCACGAGTGAGACCGGAGACTACGGGACAGATCGTGAGCAGGCATTCATCCAGGAGCGATTCCCTCGTTGCCAAAGCATCTCGATCGATTACGGCGTGATGGAGAAGGCTGACAATGTCTCTGTACTACCAGTAGACTTCGGATGGGCAGATCTAGGCACCTGGGGGTCGGTTTATGATCTTAAGGAGAAGGACGAGCACGACAATGTCACCCTCGGCACCAGCGCATACTACCACGATGCCCGTGGCAATATCGTAGCTATGGAAGATCCCGAGAGCCTCGTAGTGCTAGAAGGTATAGAGGACTGCATCGTAGCTCAGTCTGGCAAGGCACTACTCATCTGCAAGCGCGACCACGAGTTTCGTCTTAAGGAGATTACAGCAGAGGTATCACGGGCATTCGACAAGCGTTTCGACTAACGCGCCCCATACCTTCGACTTCAGTCTGTATCCCTATGGAATGTGAGAGGTAACTTCGCCCATCTGCGTGAAGCTGCCTCTCACTCGTTTTTCCTCCCTCTAGAGCTAAGAACCAATGGCATCCGAAGCATTCCTACATCTCGTCTGGCAGGCACGCCTATACGATGGACTAGAGCCAATCACCTCTAGCGGTGTGCAGTCTATAGAAGTCATTGATCCTGGAGAATACAATCCGCATGCAGGTCCCGACTTCTTCGCTGCCAAGGTCAAGATCGATGGCGTTCTCTGGGTAGGCAGCATAGAGATCCATCATCAGAGTAGCGCATGGCGTCAGCATCATCACGACACTGACCCAGCATATAGCAACGTCATCCTCCACGTCGTAGAGCATCACGACGCTGAGTGCATGACCTCCGACGGGCGAATGCTCCCCACCACACGCCTCATCATAAGCCCCGAGCTACGCGAGCGAGCGGACTACCTCACTCGCAATGCCGAGCGACTACCCTGCTCTCCATTAGGCGAAGGACGCATTCCCTCATCACTCATTACCTCCGAACTGCACGCCCTAGCCGCCGAACGTCTACACTCCAAGGCATCGACCATCCACGACCTCTACACCCAGACGCACGACTGGTACGAAACCCTCTACATTACCCTCATGCGAGGCTTTGGCTTTGGGCTCAATAGCGAGGCTATGGAGCGTCTCGCCCGTAGCCTTCCCCTCGGCTATATCCGTCGACAACGTGATCACAGCGAGCAGGTCGAGTCACTTCTACTGGGTCAAGCAGGGCTACTGCATCTCCTCCCCGAGGGTGATTACCGAGATCTCCTAGAGCGTGAATATGCATTCCTCGCACGCAAGTACGACCTCCGCCCTTTATCTCCCGAGATCTGGCGCACCGCACGCACACGGCCTGCGAGCTTCCCCTTGCGTAGATTGATCCAAGTCGCGTCTCTCCTCTCGAGTGAAAGTTTTTCCATCGATCAATGGCTATCTGCGCGCACGCCTCAGACTTATGCTGCGCTCATGACACAGGCACGAATGAGCGAATATTGGTACGACGACAGGGGCAAAGGGCTAGAGCTTAGCAAAGCGTCACGCCTTATCCTCGTACTCAATATTGCCCTCCCTCTGCGCATCGCTTGGGCACGTATGCAGCGTCAAGAAAATGAAGCACTCAGCGAGGCAATCATCCTTGCCCAGAGTCTACCCCCCGAGGACAATCGTCTTACCCGTCTCTTCGCCTCGGCAGGCATCACCGCCCGCAATGGTGCAGAGGCTCAAGCGCTCATCCACCGCCATCGAGCCTATTGCTCCCTACGCAAGTGCTATTTCTGCCCTTGGGGGCGTCACCTACTCAGCATGTCTCATTAGCCGAGGAGTATAATGAAGTCAGGCATCAGAGAATACGATTCTCTGATGCCTGACTTCATTACCGTCGTCATCGACGTGACGAACTGCTTAGCTCTGCCTCACAGATTAGAGGTTGAAGCTCACACCGACCTTGAAGGTCGAGAGGTGCGTACCTAGCTCTCCGAATACAGCCAGTGTATCATTGAAGAAGTAACGTGCACCAGCTACACCTACGAAGACAAAGTTCGTCGTGCCAGGATAGAGATTACCTGATACGTTGCGCAGTCCAGCCTGGAGACCTGCATAGGTATCGAGACGATCTACGAACTCATAGTGGAACGTACCACGCGCACCAAGGAAGAATTCGCTAGCACGAATACCACCTGCGCTGTAGCCAATGTATTCCAGCTGACCACCGATACCGATCGAACCATAGTCGAAGATACCATCTGCAGCAGAGAATTCATACGTTGCAGAGAGGGGAGGAAGCGCTACGTTAGACTGCGTACCTACGCCTATACCGAGGCTAAGCGCATTCGTACCCTTGCGGAAGGTGTCCTGTGCCTGTGCACCAGCCACGAGGCCGAGGCAGCACAGTAGAGAAAGGAGGATTTTCTTCATATTCATTATTATCTATTGTGATATAATCAAGAATTACGAGTACAAAGATAGCACCTTTTCCTAGAACCCCCAATGACTGTAAACACTTTTTCACCCCACGAACTACCTGCTTCCGCCCCCTCTCCCAAGTAAGAATTTGAAACAAACTAATCCAAGCATACCCCCATATTCCTCGCCCTCATCCCAATACCCTACCTTCCAACCTCAACATACAATAAACCAAACTTCCCGCTCAAGGCAACCAATCTCTAAACCAAAGCCTGGTCTATATAGACCACGCCCTGGTTTATGTAGACCAAACTTTGGTTTATGTAGACCAGGCTTTGGTCTATAGATTGGTCACCTTGACTTTCTCAGTTAGACAACTCTAAAGGAGGCTATTCGCTAAGGTGATACACGGACATCAATGCCGTTAAAGCTCTTGAGCCTCTGACTGAGCGCTCATGCTTGTGGGCGGGATTTAGTACCTTTGAGGACGCATCCACAGCAATTGATTGCACAGGATGCTGGAACATATTGCAAGAATGATGAACTGGCAACAGCTACTATCAGATAGACGATTCGGTGCAGGAGACGAGCGTGGCATCAGCAAGGGAACACTCGCTGGTGAGGCACTCGCACGCAGTGAATTCGAGCGAGACTACGACCGACTGGTCTTCTCTCCACCCTTTCGCCGGCTACAAAACAAGACGCAGGTCTTTCCCCTTCCAGGCAATATCTTCGTGCACAATAGACTCACGCACAGCCTAGAGGTCAGTTGCCTAGGACGTTCACTCGGCACCATCGTGGCTGGCGCCTTAGAAGGGCGACACCGAGGCGAGAGAGAAGTCCCATTCTCTGCGATTAGCTCTATCGTCAGTGCAGCGTGTCTAGCACACGACATGGGCAACCCTCCCTTCGGTCATAGCGGTGAGCGTGCTATCGGGGCCTACTTCCGCGAAGGCAGTGGGTGCAGATGGCAAGAAGCCGTAGAGCGTGAGGGAGGACGATGGACAGACTTCTTACTTTTCGAGGGGAATGCCAATGCCCTACGCCTACTCACGCATCAGTTCGTAGGGCGACGCCCTGGAGGCTTTGCCCTAACCTACAGTACACTAGCTAGCATCATCAAATACCCCTACAGTAGCGACACGCCTGGAGCAGGTAAGTTTGGGTTCTTCGCCAGTGAGGAAGACACAATGCGTGAGCTAGCCAGCGAACTAGGGCTACTACGAAAAGAGGGTGTCTCCCTGCAGTACGCCCGTCACCCCCTCGTATATCTCGTGGAGGCTGCCGATGACATTTGCTATCAGGTGATGGACATCGAAGATGCTTACAAGCTAAGCATTTTGAGCTATGCCGAGGCGGAAGAATTGCTAAAAGCCTTCTTCGACGAAGAGGAACTGTGCGAGATCAACCGCACTCTGGGCTTCATCACCGATGCTCACGAGCGCATGGGCTATCTACGCAGCAAGGCTATCAATCGGCTAGTCATAGAGACCGCTTCGATATTCCTCGACAATGAGCAGAGCATTCTACAAGGTACATTCTCTGGGACACTCGTCGGAGAGCTGGCGCCTCGCCATAGGGAAGCTTATAGAGCATGTAGCACCACTGCCCACGAGCGTATATACAGAGCCCGAGAGGTGCTAGATGTAGAGCTAGCTGGTCATCAGATCTTCGGCTCCCTCCTTGACAAGCTACTCGAGGCCCTTCATCATCCCGAGACATTGTACAGCCGTACCCTACTCAGCCGTGTCAGCTCGCAGTACGATACGCACCAGACGACTACCTATGGACGTATCCAATGCGCACTAGACTATATCTCGGGCATGACGGATATATACGCCCTTGATCTCTATCGGCGTATCATCGGGATGAACCTCCCTGCGATCTAGCCCCGAGCATTTCCTCACTTTAGGACAAGACAATGAGACGAATCACCTTATTATATGCAAGTCTGGCTTCCCTAGTCCTCGGCACTCCGAGCATCGGACAAGCGCAGACCACCTCCGAGAGCGTACTACACTACCTCTCACTCCCAGCCACGACCAAAGGAATGGCACTCGGTGGACTGACCACCACAGTCGTAGCCAATGACGTCGCCCTAGCCCTAGAGAGTCCTGCCCTATTCGGCAAGGAGCAGAATGGACAGCTTTCTCTCTCGTATATGAACCATTGGGGCAATAGCCACGTCGGCAACGTCTTCTACGGACAGCAACACCGCGAGCGTGGAGCCTGGGGTGTAGGTGCACGATACATAGACTACGGCTCTATAGAGGGACGTGATCTCTCGGGATATGCCACTGGCAGCCTTAGTGCTAAGGACATCATGATACAGGGATCGTATAGCTACGAGCTGACGAACTATATCCGTGCTGGCATTAGCCTCAAGGGGGTGTACTCGACCCTAGCAGATTACTCTGCCTTCGGTATCGGGGCAGATGTGGGCATCAACTATTTCAGCGAAAACAAAGAGCGATCACTCGGTCTCTCCCTCGTCAATGTAGGCACACTCCTTCGCCCCTATATCTCTGGGCGCACCGAGGCTCTACCCTGGGACATTCGTATCGGCTACTCACAGAAGCTCTCGCACGCTCCCTTCCAGATACACGTCACAGCCTATGGTCTACGCCCTACTCCTGCAAGCGAGTACACTCCCGAAGACCTCGGCACAGGAGCGAAGGTGCTACGTCATCTGGCTCTAGGCTTCGAGTACGTCCCCAGCGGCAAACTATGGATCGCCATAGGATACAATCCTCGCATCGCGCAGAACTATCGCGCACTGCGCGGAGCTAAGCTCTCGGGCATATCTACGGGGATAGGATTCAATGCCGCAGGCTATCGTGCTGCGGTATCTGTCACAGCCTACGACAGCTCATTCTGGGCAGTGATGGCAACATTCAGTACTGACTTTGGGTTAATAAACCGACTATAACTATACGAATGGATAAGAAGATTATCATAGCTATCGATGGCTACAGCTCATGTGGTAAGAGCACCATGGCTAAAGCTCTAGCCAAAGCAATCGGATATATATATGTGGATACCGGCGCCATGTATAGAGGCATTGGCCTAGCCGCCTTACAGCATGGCCTCGTCTCAGAGACTGGCATCGACTCTGCTGGGCTCGAGCGCCTCCTGCCAGAGCTGTGTCTAGACTTCCGTCTCGGAGCTGACGGGCTTCCCGAGCTTTATCTTAATGGTGTATGCGTCGAGCAGCACATCCGCTCGATGGAAGTCTCTAGCCTTGCCAGCAAGGTCTCTGCTCTACCCGCAGTGCGCGAAGCTATGACTGCCCAGCAACGCCGAATGGGTGAAGCGCGTGGCATCGTAATGGATGGACGAGACATTGGCACAGTGGTCTTCCCTCAGGCAGAGCTAAAGGTCTTCGTCACAGCACGACCAGAGGTGCGTGCTGAGCGTCGTTTCCTCGAGCTACGCGCCAAAGGCGACGAGACCCTAACCTTCGACGAAGTTCTCCGCGGGATCAATGAGCGTGACTATGCCGACACCCACAGAGCTATCGCTCCACTTCGCCAAGCCGAGGATGCCCAAGTCCTTGACAACTCCGAGCTCACACGCGAGGAGCAAATGCAGCGCCTTCTAGAGATGTATCGCGCTGCTATCACTCAATAATCACAATATGACACAATTCCCCACCATAGAGATCGACCAACAGAGCGGATTCTGCTTCGGAGTCATCAACGCCATCAAGCACGCAGAGCGTGAACTGGATCGCCAAGATGGCGAACAGCTCTACAGCCTCGGCGATATCGTCCACAACAGCGAAGAAGTCAAGCGCCTCCAGGATCGTGGGATGGAGACCATCGGCTACGATCGTCTGCGTGAGCTAGAGGGCAAGCGCGTCCTCTTTCGCGCCCACGGTGAGCCTCCAGCCATCTATCAGCTAGCACGTGAAAGAAACATTGAGCTAGTCGATGCTACCTGCCCCGTCGTCGTCCGCTTGCAGAAGCAAATACTCAAGAAATACAACGAGATCAAGGATCAAGGCGGACAAATCGTCATCTATGGCAAGAAAGGTCATGCAGAGGTCAATGGTCTCGTCGGTCAGACCTCTGGCAATGCCATCGTCATTCAGAACGACGAAGACATTGCACAGATTGACTTCTCTCGTCCTGTAGCCCTATTCTCTCAGACGACACAGTCCTTGTCTGGCTATCTCGATCTGATCGAGCGTCTGCGTGGCATGATGCAGGAGGGGGTAGAGTTCTTCTCACAAGACACGATCTGTCGCCAGGTCTCTAACCGTATGCCTCACATAGAGGAATTCGCAGCTCAGCATGAGCTTGTTTTCTTCGTCGCAGGGAGTAAGAGTTCTAATGGGAAAGTGCTGTATAGCCATTGCCTAAAAAGCAACCCTCGCTCTATCTTCGTCTCCTCTGCCAGCGAACTTCGTGCAGAGATGCTACTCCCTATACCCAAGTCTATAGGTATCTGTGGAGCGACCTCTACCCCAATGTGGCAAATGGAAGAAGTAGCAGCCCAACTGCGCGTGCTACTCGAAATGCCCAGTGCTGAATAGACTCAACCCACCAATGGATACACAGGCAGAGCGACTAGATGCCTACATCCTAGCTCACACGACACCCGAGAGCCCCACGAGACATGAGGTAGCGCGTGCTGCACACGTTCGGCTAATACGCCCTCGAATGCTATCGGGACATTTGCAGGGCAATCTGCTGGCGATGATATGCAAGCTTATGGGCGCACGCAAGGTACTAGAGCTAGGCACCTATTCGGGCTACGCCGCCCATTGTATGGCAGAGGCTCTCCCTCTAGGAGGCGAGGTACACACGATAGAATCAGATGACGAAATGGAGGACTTCATCCGTATGTACATCGAGCGTTCGCCTCATCTTGAGCGGATACATCTGCACATAGGCGATGCCATGGAGCTGATTACCCCTTTGATGCAGGCACACGACTTCGATCTCGTCTATATTGATGCCAACAAGCGGCAGTATCCCGATTACTATCGCATGGTCATGCCTCATCTGCGCTCGGGAGCCTTGATCCTGGCGGACAACACCCTATGGGATGGTAAGGTCGCGCACGATCCCATCCCTACTGACGTGCAGACACAGAGCATACTAGAGTTCAATCGCATGGTACAGGAAGATCCTCGTGTGGAGAACCTCATCCTTCCCCTGCGTGATGGACTAAGCCTCATTCGCGTGCTGTAGCACAAACCTCCACCAATAGCCGAGGGGCATACTAGGTAGTACTACCTAGTATGCCCCTCGGCTATTCATCAAGCAAGGTCTGACTGGGCTAATATATGATCATAGTTCCTGCCATCTCTCACAAGTAGAAGTTACCTCGAGGAGGAGTTACAGTAAGTCGTCTCGACGACTTACTGTAACTCCCCCTCGGGACTCAACTTAAGTCCCTAACGCGATAACATTAAAGTCCACATCTCGACAAGCTAGGCACCCACGGAAAAGTAGAGATACGCGCATCGCTGCTCACTAGAGAGCTAGTGGTGTCCGCGCTCCTGGAGGCGTTTCGCCACCTCACTCTGGTATTTCTCCGCCTTACGCTGTCCTTTGGAAGAAGATCCGAAGGCATTGAATAAGAATAGCTCAGGAATGTCGCCTGCACGATCCTCGACAGTATTAGGCTCTATCCCCTTACCCGTGTGGCGAATGAGCACATCATCGTACAGCTCGCCACTATACTGATAAGAGCGATAGTGGATCTGGCTTGGTTCGACATCGATAAGCTGGTAGAGCTGAAGCCCAGAACCTAAGCGATCGTGGATCGGGTCGAACTCATTGCGATAGACTTTGGGAGAGCTAGCGCTGATTACATACACGGGGGTCTGCATCTCTGCATTCGCTCCACGAGCCGAGATACGCGAGTAGGCATGGTCATGCCCCTGTAGCACTAGGTCAGCGCCATATTCCTCTAGAACGGGCTTGATAAAAGTCGCCATCAGCGTATTGCTCCGCCCCTCACGAACAGACTTAACCGCATGATGATACATCACGACCTGCCAAGGCTGTGCTGAAGACCTAAGCACCCCTGCGAGCCATTCTCGGTGGCGGATTACTGCCATCAGATCATTGATATCCGTCGTATCCAGCACAATGAAACGCATGAGAGGGAAGTCCACGTAATAGGTGCTACCCTCGAAGCCTTCGGGACCATTGGTGGGATAGTTGTGCTGAGCACGCCATCTAGGGTCAAGCTCACGCATCAATCCATTCTTTAGATACTCGTGATTGCCCGTGGCGAAGATCATAGGGAGCTCTCTAGGCATCTCTGACCCCAAAGCATCATACCATACCTGCCAATAGGTATCCGTCGGTCCCTCGATCTGGTCACCAGCAGCAGCAAAAAATTGTGGCTGTACCACGAGGATTACACTATCACGTAGAGTTGCCATCATCTGATTGCTCAATGCTCCTGTAGGATCCTGCACATCGCCTAGATAAATAAAGCGCGTACGCATATCATCCCCTCGAGACATCGTGAAGCTAAGTGTATCGGTCACTTGGCTTCCCGTCCTGAGGAGGTAACGTACGCTATCGCCAGGCTCCAGCCCTGAGATGCCCGCGGTATAGTAGCACCCGCGACCACTACGCGTCTGTACAAGCTTCCCATTTGCTGGTAGTGAGCGCCATGCGTGCCCAGCCCTATTGGGGATGGAGTACTCGAGCCAGGCATCTTGCAGCTCCTCGCCACTGCGCCAGGAGAGGGTTCGTTCACTCTCGAAATGCGCCCCTGGCGTTAGGGTAATACGGTCGATTGTCTCGGGGGTAGTGTACGGTTCCTCGGGGACATTTCCAAACCATGCACGCCAGCGCACAGCGGTCAGGACACCGAGACCAAGGATTAGAACAAGCATTATCCAGAGCGCTATGCGCCTAGATTTGCGCGGACGTACCCCACGGGTACGCCGATTTCGTTTAGCCATAACGTGTAAATGTATAGTATAAGATGTCTAGTCTAGGTCTTTCATACGAAGCGACTTCCACTCCTCACGGCTCATCTCGAGAGCGATCGAAGCAGAGGGGACATCGCCCACTATGGGAGGATTGAGCTTCGTAAGGCGAATACATAGATGAGCGATCAAACCGCTTTCGGAGAAAACACGGCTCATCAGACGATAGACGACATGCTCTAGCAGGCGACTTGGCGTGCACATCTCATCTGCCACCCACGCATACATGTCGGCATAGCTCACTGTATCGATCAGCTCATCCGTGAGTGCACCACGCATACTATCGAGTGTCGCCGTGAGCGATACGACGAAATCATTACCTACACGTCGCTCTTGATCAAGGACACCGTGATAGGCATGCAGGCGAATCTCGTTAAGCTCTATCTGCATCATTGCCTTCCAAATAATAAAGTGAAAGCTCCTAGAGACCATCTCTAGGAGCTTCATCTGAGCGGAAGACGGGACTCGAACCCGCGACCCTAACCTTGGCAAGGTTATGCTCTACCAACTGAGCTACTTCCGCATTAACTTAGAGACCCTGTCATCTCTCGTTTGCTCTGCAAAGGTAGATATTCTCTGCGAATCCACCAAATCTTTGGCGCAATCATTAAAGGCTCACAGCTCCGATTGCACGGTAATATCCTCTAATCAAACCAAATAAAAATAGTCAGCGCCATTGCATTATTTAGGATATGCATCCCAATAGCGGGAGCAAGACGCCCCGTACGCTCGTACATATACCCGAGACCAAGCCCCATAAGCATACGTGACAAGAAGCCAACCGTCGATGAATGTACTAGAGAAAAAACAATGCTCGTGTACCATATTGCCCGCGTGGAGCTAGAGGTAGAGACCTTAAAGACCCTCTGAAGGTAACCACGGAAGAACAGCTCCTCCACGATACCGGGGATCACAGCGACGACGAGATACAGCAGTATGTAATTCGCCAGCCCGCCAGTAATCCACTGGCGCACCTCTTCCTCCACACTATCCGTGATCGGGATACCCCAGCTCTCGGGGAGCATCCCTATGACCCATTCGCTAAAGCTCCCCGACAAAGCTACACCGACGAAGAGCACAAGATATGTCATGCCCCACCATTGCCAGGCTGGGTAATCATAGTAACGATGCGTTAGCCAATCCGTCCATCTATCGGGATATAACCCCTTTAGGACACGACGACCCGCAGAGGAAAATATCAACGGAGTAAGGAAGAGAACTAGAGACGCCAGTCCATTTATCAGGAGTTCCAGGCTTCCGCTCCCCTCCCAATAGGTTTCTAAGGGAAGTAGAACGAGTGTAAAGCACACTATCCCGACCAGCATCTGCAGGACGGGACGCATAAGAAGCCACCAGTAGGCGGGCTTCTCGTTACTCTCCATCAGCAGATAACATCTGACGTCTGTGCTTGCGGATCTGCATAGGGGTACCACCGAGGTTCGTCTTGCAGAAGAGGCTGAAGTAACTCATACTGCAGAAACCAAACCGCTCACCGATCTCACTGATCGGTGCATCGCTCGTCACCAACTCATTATATATATAGCGCGAACGCTGAAGCGTAACCCAGCTACGAGGGGACATGGAGAACTCCTCAATGAACGACCGCTTGAAGGCAACCTCATTGAGCTGCATCTCTTCTCCGATAGCATAGAGATCTGCCACCTCCATGTCTGTCGTATAGCTAGAGATAATTCGCTTGCGAAAACCGCTTACCCGACAGTGATAGTGGCGCAGAAACTCATCCACGAGCGCACGTGTGTAGTCGAGCCTTAGCAAAAGGAAGAACTCCTGTAGCTTGTAGTCATACATATGTAGCCCCACGTCACCATGACCTAATAGTTTCTCTACAGAGGAGATCCACAGATGAATGCCCTGAGAAATAGGCAGATCCGACACCCGTGCAGCCTCTCTGCGGGGGCGATGGCGGTAGTCTCCACTAACAGAGCTACGGCCAGACCTAAGTGCAGCATCTTTGGCAGGACATTGTCCCATACACAAAGCTGGATGCGCATGAAACTCTAGCGTGAGATAACGCACCCATTCAGCGTCAGCCACTAGATGCAAGAGCATTCCACTAGGCACGAGATACATGCGAGCCTTAGCATGCTCGCTGTGGATATCGCTCTCTGTATACGTGAGGTGCTTGACATCCTCGATCACCCAGAGGAGCACATTGCTCTCGCGAGCCATTATTATATGCTCCTGCCCAGGTGCGAGTACTCCTTGCTGAGGAAGCGCCTGTACATATTGAGTCCTCGGTGCGAAGATCGCCTGCTCAGTAAGCCATTCATTATGCACTTGAGCATGGAGGGGAGCTTGTCTCTGTTCTTTGGGTTCTTCCATTTTCACATATCGTTAATAGCGGAAGACTAGTGCGAGTATAAGGTATTCAATCCCGACCACAAACAGCCGAAAGTACAAGGTATCAATCCCTTACTCAAAAACCTATTTACTAGTGGACGCATCTATACAGTCTCCTTAAGGTTGCAAATATAACAAAATATCCACAATCCTTTCTTTCTATAATAACCTAGTACATTCCATACTCAGATACAGTGTCTCGATACAGGGGTAAGATGCTTCATGGCAACCATCACAATCAACCATCCGAGGTCTACCCCCTATTTGCCTCTCAAGAAGACCGCCCTAGTCAAATGTAGTATCAACTTTCCAGAACACTACCTATGGATTCGTCACAAAGCTCACATATTCTTCCATATTCTGCCTGTCACTTTTATAAGTAAAGTACTATATTCATATGAGTACAGTACTATATTTATACAAGTATAGTACTATATTCTTATAAGTACAGTACTATATTTATATAAGTGCATAGTGCTGAATGACAAGTCCGATGGGAGGTTTCCAGGAAACGAAAGCTCTTTCTCCAAAAGTCAATGGGTGCCTTCAGACTTGAGTTTATACTTCTAGAAAGACTCTATAGACCCTCTGGATATGAGGGGAGATTTCCAACCCAACATTACCATTAGAGACCTCAGGAATAGGCTCTCGGAAACCAAGAACTGGACCATGCCTCGAGCGGTCTCAACATTAATTTGAGAAAAAGTGTTATCTTTGCAGCGCAGAAGACTCCGGAAGACAAGCGGTCTTACCCCTTTTGCCTACGCGCCCGAAAGTCGGGCACTCCGCCTCTGCCTCCCCCTGCATAAGGGGAAAGTGCTGTGAGACGGAGGATGTTGGTTCAAAATAATCCTTTATGAAGTTTAGCAGAATTCATTTAGGGCTAATGGCTATAGGTGCGATCCTCATGATCTCCACCTCAGCGATCGTTCCTGCCGACAGCACTTCTTATCGTGGTGTACGTGCAGGCGATATATTGCCCGAGATGAAGCAATCTGCCGAGCTCGATCTACAGATTAGACCTAGCGAAGGGTCACGACGTCTGTCACTGGTGTGCTTCTGGGCAGCCTATGACGCAGACAGCCGTGCTACCAATGTCGCGCTAGATCGCTATTTCTCTGCCACAGTCAGCGACAAGATTGCCTACACAGCGATCTGTCTCGACCCTAGTGAAGCAGTTTATAGTCAGACTATAGAACGAGATCGGCTGGATCGATCTAGTCAGTACTGTGCCAGCGAAAGTCGTCAGCGACTTATCGAGCAGTACCAGCTAACAAACGACCTACATACCTACCTCATTGATGAGGATGGCGTAGTGCTCAGTGTCGATCCATCGATTGATGAATTGAACAAATTCTACCTTCTTTAGTCCGCCGCTAACCCGTTGGGGTTAGACAGCAGCGGATCCTACAGAGAGGCTACCCGATAGAGTACGCGATACTCGATGGGTAGCCTCTTTTCTTTTGTTATCTTTGCCCTAGTAACGAAATACTTCTATTGATATGCGATACCTACACTCTCTGCGAATAGCCTCTCTTGCCCTACTAGGCGTGTGGACTATCTCCAGCTGTAATACACCGATCGCCTCCTCTCTCGAGCGCGACCCAATAGATTGTGTCAATCCCCACATCGGGAACATTAGCCATCTGCTCGTACCCACCTACCCCACGGTACATCTACCGAACTCTATGCTGCGTGTCATACCGCATCGCAAGGATTTCACCGTCGATCAGCTCCACGGACTACCTATCCTCTTGACGAGCCACAGAGGTGAGATGGCGTTTAGCCTTAGTCCGCTTGCCAGCAAACCCGACAGCCTTCCCGAGGTACGTTCATTCATGTACGATCACGAGCAAGTCACACCCTACCGCTACTCCGTCTACCTAGATGATGAGCAAATGGCGATAGCCTATGCCCCTAGCCATCAGAGCGCGATCTATGAACTGACAAGCGAAGGGGACAATACTGATGGGCAAACCATAGTATTGCATACTCCGATGGGTGAGCTTAACGCCGCAGGGAAAGCGATCTCTGGATACCAGCAGCTCAATGACTCCGTCCGCGTCTATCTATATCTCGAAGCAAGCCGTCAGCCAGCACGTCTCCTGCAGCGCGACAGCCTCACAGGGCACGCTCTAGCAGTAGCCACTCCGCAGGGAAAAACCGTCGCGCTACAGTATGATGATGCTAGCCCCGTGAGCCTGCGCTACGGTGTATCTTATATTAGCACCGAGCAAGCACGGCGCAACGTCGAACGTGAGATCCAGACCTTCGAAGTCGATATGGTCGCCAAAGCTGGACGTTATAAATGGGAGAATGCCCTCTCCAAGATAGAAGTCGAGGGTGGCACAGAGCGCGACCGAGAGATCTTCTACACCTCTCTCTATCGCACCTACGAGCGCATGATCAATATCTCTGAGGATGGGCAGTACTTTAGTGCCAGCACTGGGAGCGTCCAGAGCGACGGGGGGATACCTTTCTACACAGATGACTGGATATGGGATACCTACCTTGCCGTGCACCCACTACGCGCACTCATCGATCCAGCGGGCGAGCAGGCCATGCTGACCTCCTATATCCGCATGGCGGAGCAAACACCCGAGGGCTGGCTACCCACCTTCCCCGAAGTAACAGGCGACAGCCATCGTATGAATGGCAATCACAGCATTGCGACCTTCGCCGATGCCTATGCCAAGGGGCTAACCAATTTCGATATGGGCAAAGCCTACGAGCAAGCCAAGCGCACCCTTGAGGAGAAAAGTCTCCTACCATGGACACGCATGCCCCGTGAAGCTTTGACGGACTATTACCATCAGCACGGATATTTCCCAGGGCTTAGAATCGGAGAGAAGGAAACCTATCCCCACGTGACCCTCTGGGAGAAGCGTCAGAGCGTAGCCGTCTCACTAGCCATGTGCTACGACTACTGGTGCCTCAGCCAGATGGCTGCACAGCTCGGACGAGATGACGAGGCACGTGAGTATCTCAAGCGTTCGTATGACTACCGTCGTCTATTCAACTATGAGACGGCATTTTTCCATCCTCGCGATGAGAAGGGGAACTTCATTCAGCCCTTCGACTACGAATTCTCGGGCGGACTAGGTGCGCGCGACTACTATGATGAGAACAATGCCTACACCTATCGCTGGGATGTGAAGCACAATCCCGCAGACCTTATCTATCTAATGGGGGGAAACCAAGCATTCATCGATCGCCTCGATGAGACCTTTCGCACACCTCTAAGCGAGGACAAGTGGAGATTCTATAGCGTTCTGCCCGACCAAACGGGCAATGTGGGGCAGTTCTCGATGGGCAACGAACCCAGTCTACACATTCCCTACCTATATAATTACGCAGGAGCTCCGTGGCGCACTCAGCGCGCCATCCGTCGTTTGCTCCGCTCGTGGTTCCGTAGCGACCTTATGGGAGTACCTGGTGATGAAGACGGTGGTGGGCTTAGTGCCTTCGTAGTATTCTCTATGGTGGGGATATATCCTGTGACGCCTGGACTGCCAGTGTATAATATCGGTTCGCCTACGTTCTCGCGTGCTACCCTACACCTTGATGGTGGCGTACGCTTCGTCATCACAGCACGCGATGCATCCGAGGAGAACATATATATTCAGTCTGCGCGGCTCAATGGCAAGACGCTCACGCGTCCTTGGCTTCGTCACAGCGAACTTATCGCAGGCGGCGAACTAGTCCTAGAGATGGGATCTCGCCCAAACAAACAGTGGGGAACGCAGGCACCACCACCCTCAGCTGACAAGATCGAGCTGGATCACTAGCCTCACTCCGAGACAACTTTCACACGAAGAGTAAAATTTTTTCAAGGCGAACTAAACCTCTTACACCCTTCGCTTGTCATATAGGTGATTAGTTGCTAATCGGAAAAAGATTGATGATGTGTTTGGTTGTGTCCTGGGACTCTTCGGAGTCCTGGGGCACTTCTTTTTATGATCGCTATGCCAGGGGAGGCGTGGTGACCTTGATAAACCTCCTTCTGAAGAGAATGCCGAGAAGCAATAACCCTATCGGAAAAGCACTCCATACAGCCATCAGCCTCCACGAGGGATCCGTGATCCCAAGCTCGAAAGCAAAAATATAAGCCAGCACTGGCTCCAGTATTAGATGAACTAGGCAGGCATAGATCGCCATACGGGTCACATCCTGCATCCCACGCAGAGCATTGGCATACAGTACCTGTATCGCGTCACCCAGCTGGTAGAGTATCACAGGGATCAAGGCAATGCTCGTCATCGCGACGATCTCGACATCGTCCGTAAAGATATAGCCCACGAAGCTCCGCACACCAAGCATGATGATCATCACCACGACAGCACACGCCATCGCCAGCTCTAGCCCGACCTGCCCCGCACGACGTGCGCCAAGCAGATCACCTTCGGAGCGATACCGACTCACGAGTATCGTCGTGGCAGCTCCTAGGCCATAATAGATAAAGAAGCCTATCGTCGTCACGACACAGAGGATTTGATGCACCGCCAGAGGGATCTTGCCCAGTAGCGTAACCATCAGCAGCACGATCGTGAACGCCCCCGTCTCTACGCCCGAATATAAGCCCACGGGTACTCCTAGGCGGATCAGTCGAGAGATATTGCGCCGACAAATAATCCCCGCGACAAATCCCCGAAGGCTCTGTGCAAAGACAGGCATCTGCACGAGACAGATCCCGAAAGCTAGCAGCGTAGCCACACGAGCGATCAGCGTAGCCACCCCAGCGCCGAACAGCCCCCACTCTGGGAAGCCATACACACCATAGATGAGGAGATAGTTGAGTCCAATGTTTAATGCATTCGAACCAAGAATTGCCCACATCCCTATAGCCGTTCGCCCCACGCCATCGAAGAACTGCCGAAAGGCATTGAAAAGCATGAAAAACACGAAGCTCACCATCTGAAGCAGGTAATACGGCTTCACGATAGGCAATAGCTCGGCATCGAGCGCAAACCGATCCAGATATAGATAAACTACCCCCATCACCACCGTGCAGATGAGGGCTAGAAGCGCATTGAGATAGAGGCTGAGGCGCAATAGCCCCCCAGCCTTATATTCTTTGCCTTGCGTCCAAGCAGTCGTCACCAGCGGAGTCAGCCCATAGGCAAACCCCACCCCAAGGACATACACCAGAGCGAATAGATTATTCACGAAAGATGCCGCGGCAAAATGGTCGGTATCATAATGCCCCACCATCATATTATCCACGAAGCTCACGATGATTACCCCGACTTGCCCTAGGATAATGGGCAAGCCTATGCGCAGCAATTCGCCATACGGCTTGGATCTATCGATCCCTAATATCTGTCTCATCCCTCAATATAATCCCCCTACCCGCTCGTATGTTCGGTATTTGGTCTAATGTCTTGAGTACTGGTAATCGTCTTCGTCGGTGGAGAGGTGGATAACGGTTGCAGTACTCCAGGCGGATGCCCAGGCGACGAGGGAGGCGCAAGAGCGGTTGTCGATGCGATGCAGAGGAAGCAAACGAGTAAAGTGGGGCGTGGAGGCGAGCCACTGATCGACTGCTTCACCATAGGCACAGAAGGCAGGGTACTTACTCGACCCGAAGGCAACTACGGAGTAGGCAATATTATTAGTCTGAGCGTATGCTCTGATACGTGCCTCTAGGTGCTGAGCATTACTCGGCGCTACACCATCACCATAGGTACAGGTGAAGACGACGAGATAGCGACAGCCTGCGAAGTTAGTGTATTCGTCCAGCGATGCTAGGTGGACACCGTGCCCCGAGGCGCGCCATTGCTCAGCGACACCCTCGGCAAAGCGGAGCGTCGTCCCGTGCTCAGACCCATAGAGTAGGACAATCTCTGCCTCAGAGCTAGAGGCTATAGTGGACTTTCGTCTGCCGAGGCGTACACGCTGATACAGCATCACGAAGCCCGAGAGGATGAAAAACACGACACCGAGCGAGCCGAGAGATAAAAGAATAGCCCAGCCTATATTCGTCCGTCCCGTATGCCAGTCCAGCATCTGCGCGCTGAATACCGTAGCTAGAGGGAAGATCTCTTCACGAAGCACGCTCCCATCCATGGCACTGAAGGTCATCTGGCGTGTCTTATACTGCAGGGTATAGACATCCGACGCATCGCCGAGCCATAGAGGAAAATCTAATTTGCGCAGGTCGCCAAGCTTAGCCTCCGCAATCTGCGGGATCAAACTGGCATAGGCAATAGGATCCGCGGAGGCATCTACGACTGTGGTCGTGACTGCCTTGATCTCGGCACTGCCCTCAGGAAGTAACTGCATGCGCTTCATGAAGAGAAACGTCCCCGTGAGCGCACTAGCCACAAGCGGAACCAAGAGCAGACGACCGAGTATGCTATGCCACTTGCTCCAGACTGTCGGGGCATCACTTCGGTAAAGAAGCCCACGCCATCCGTTCTGGCGATACAGGAGTACAAGCCCAGTGAGCAGGATCAGAAGAAGCAAAAACGTCGCCACTCCCACCACAATGCGCCCTGCCTCATGCATAAATAGTGAGCGATGTAGCGTCAGCACCCATGCGATGAAGGGGCTATTTGTGTGGGCTTCGCCGAGTGCCTCACCCGTACGGGGATGGATCTGCACATGGACGGATTCACCCGCCTCATCTATGGCTTGCAGAGACAGTCCGCCGACGGCACTGACCTCTAGAGATGTCAGCTCTAGATAATGCTCCTCGAGCTGAGGGAGCAGTTCGCCCAGCGTGATGTCTTGCCAACCAGGTTCAATGCCTGACACATTCGTCTGACGCGAGGCGAACGATATACCGAGGATAACGCCCGTGATCGCGACAGGGATCAGTACCAAAGAAGAAACGGCGGCAAGCCATAGATGGGCTTGCCGCCATACCTTATATATCATAAGAGCGGAAGACTATTTGATAGGTGTAAGCTTGACGAGGCGAATATATCCCTTGCCCTCGGCACGCTCTGCGACCTTGCCTGACGTATATGGGATCTCCACATCGCGGACATGGTACTTCTGATCCTCCACCGAAGACTCGAAGCGAAGCGTGTAGCCCTTGTCGAGCTTGCTATCATCGAGAGTAATGGTGAAGACCGAGCGATCACCGCCTGCGATGGAGGCTCCCGTCACACCGTCCAGCTTTTCGGGCTTGCTACGCTGTGCCTTGTACCATTCGGTAAGGCTGTCGTACCAGCGCTTGTCGGGCCCGAGGACGCGGAGCGTACGCTCATACTGTCCTTTGGCATCTACGAGAGAGACGACGACATAGGCCTTCTCTCCTTGATAGGGTTTCATCTGCACAAGGCAACGGTACTTAGTCTGCGCCATAAGGCTGGACGCTCCCATGAAGATGGAGAGCAGGAGCGATAGGCGAATGATATTCTTGATCATGATCGTGATTACTTAAGGAAATTAATGTCTGCGCCGAGTGCTTTCAGGTAGCCATTCTCGCGCGCCAGGTCATAGGCGGTCTCATCGAGATCCGTACGAATGCTCTTGTCTGCCCCGAGTGCCACAAGCTTACGTAGGATGGCGGTGTCTCGTGCCGTTAGGCTAGCTTTGTGTAGTGCGGTTAGACCTTCTTCATTGACCGCATTGATGTCAATGCCGAGGTCAGAGATCTGCTCCAGCATCGCCAGACTGCCACGGCTCGCAGCATAATGATAGAGTGTAGATCCATCGGTCTGTGAAGTCGCAGGCGATAAACCAGCGAGCGCGAGAAGCTGGAGCTTCATCGTAAACTCGGGCGTGTCGTCTGTCCGTGGTGCGGGCGCGCCACCCATCCCTGGAGGCATCGGCATACCATCGCGATAGCTCTGTGCCAGGTGATATAGGAGGTTGTAACCATTGACATCTAGCACATGCACATCGGCACCGCGCGAGACTAGATATTCGACGGTGGCAGGCGTACTAGACTGAATGGCTCGTGTCAGGGCAGTCTCTCCGCGCTGATTGCTTAGGTTAGCGTCCGAGAGTGGCAGGAGATACGAGAGTGTCTCCATGTCGCGCCCAGCAGCAGCGATGAGGAATGCATTATTACCTTCTTCATTGAGCGCACGGGGATCAATGCCTAGGGCGATGAGATATTGAACGATCGGAAGCTGATGCCCTCCCTTGCCCGCGACCAAGTGCAATAGCGTATTGCCATCGGCATCACGTCGCAGGGGATCTTGCCCTAGCTCCTCGATGAGAAAGCGATATACGTCTAGCCCGTTGGCACTGCGACGCGATCCGCGTGCTGCCATCAGGATGGCATCCTTCGTAGGCTTCACGCCACGTCCGAGCAGAAGGCGTAGCTGCGCTACATCTCCCGAGCGCACTGCATAGTCAAAGAGCGTCGCACCCGTCGTATCCTTGTCCATGAGGCTCAGCCCGTAGCGCGTCAGATAATCCGCAAGCTTTAGCTCACGATCAGACCCGATGGCGAGCATCATCAGCGTAGCGCCCGAGCGATGACGTTGCGTTAGGTCATAGCCTGCAGCCTGCATTGTCTCGATGAGTTCGGTGCTGGTGACACCATTGCCGAGGGCATACATCAGAGGCGTTTTGCCATGTTCGTCGAGCGCATTAACGTCCGACCCCAGTGCTATGAGCGTCCGTACCAATGCCACATTACCGCGCGCAGCTGCCCAATGCAGATACGTGCGGTAATGATGCGTCTGTTTGTGTACGCTATTACCTTCGAGCCCGATGAGATACTGGATCAATTCGGTGGGAGCATCTTGCTGAATGGCAATGGTGACGACATCCATCGTACGTGCATTGCTCTCAGCGGGATTATTGCCACGAGCGATCTCGGATTGTAAGGATTCGATGGAGGGCTTAGCACGCCAGAAGTTCGGCGTCAGCAAAGTATTTCCTGCAGGGCGCTGCGCCGTAAGCGAAAGCGACATAGCCAGCACACCTGCCAAAAGAAATCGTTTGTACATCCTAGTTGCTTGTATTTGAAGTTTGAGAAATAACTATGCTTTAGAGCCTCACGGGCTCGGATGGTTTAACTCGCAGGGGCTATTCTCTCCCATCCCCGCCCGACATGAGGCGACCGTATTACATAGGTGAATAGTTCGGATATGTATAGAGAATATCTCCGAATACATGTATAGAAAGTTCTGCGTACTATAGCAAATTCTATAGACCACACTGTGGTCTACATAGACCATAGTGTGGACTATATAGACCGCAGTGTGGATTATATAGTCCACACTGCGGTCTATAGAATTTAGTATAGTGTGCGGAGGTTTTATGCATGGTATTCCAGAGTTTTCTGATAGGATATTCGAACTTCTTAGCATAGTGTAGGGTCAAATGCCCCATGCTTTCGCCCCGACAACAAATAACCCAAAGTGACTAAAATCACGGAGGCTAGCCCCTGCATAGCGCAGTGAGCTAGCCTCCGTGGCTTTTAGGATCGGATCCCGGGTCGAACTAATAATTGTGTCCGTGTGGGTCTTGAATCTCCTTCTTCGTTAGTTTGTGCAGGTCGAGCGCACGCCAAGCATACCACATGTAAGCGAAGATGAAGGGCGCAAGGAGCGAAACGTAACTCATCGTCTCGAGCGTGAAAGGACTAGACGAACTATTGCGGATCGTCAGCGAATGCTGAAGGTTCTCCGTCGAAGCGTAGTAAGCCGTATTGTTCCATCCTGCGATGAGGAAGAGCGATAGCGCTGTGAGGACTACGCCAGTGCCTTCGAGCCAGATCCCCTTCTTGAAGCCTGGGCGCAGGATCGTGAGCAGAATGCCAGCAAGTACCAGCACCACACCGACGATCATCATCACGAGGACAGCAGGCAGCTCGATGAGATTGATCGCATATTTATACGCCTGCATGAAGACTTCGCCAGTCTCAGGATTGATCGCAAAGCCTTCCTTCGTGAGGAGGAATGACAGGTACGTCAGGAAGAGAATAACAAAAGCTGCGGCATTCCATGCGAGTCGTCCGCGGGCATTACGCTCTAGGGCTTCATCATCGATATTGTTGATGAAGTAGAGCAGAGCCGTCGTACGACTGAGGAAGAAGATCGCCACGCCGAAAGCTACATTCCAGAGATTGAATACAGCCTCGAGACCGTGGAGCTGAATACCATTATAAGGTACCCACGTCGAGATCACATTGCTCGCATCACCAAGGCTCACGATAGCATCGCGGTCAATAGCGAAGCGTGCGCCAGTGAAGAACGTAGAGACTGCCGTACCGAGGAGGATCGGAGCCAGCAGACCATTGATGAATAGGCATACCTGATAGGTCTTGCTTCCCCAGATATTGCCGTTCTTGCTCTGATATTCGTAAGAGACTGCCTGGATCACGAAGCACAGGAGGATAGCCATCCACACCCAATATGCTCCGCCGAAGCTCGTGGAGTAAAACATCGGGAAGGAAGCGAAGAACGCTCCACCGAATACTACGAGCATCGTGAAAGTGAACTCCCACTTGCGACCGACCGAATTAACCAACAGGCGACGATCCGTCGTGTCCTTGCCGAGGCTAAAGAATAGCGACTGCCCTCCCTGCACGAAGAGCAGGAAGACGAGCAATGCTCCGAGGAGGGAGATGAGAAACCACCAGTAGTCTTGAAAGAATTCGTAACTCATAACTGTGTTTATACGATTGATGGTGAATGATACTAGTGAGCGTCTGGACCAGCCTTGATGGCCTTGCGCATAATGTTGAGCTCAGCGACGAGCATTGCCGTGAAGAGAATCGCGAAGAGTGAGAACGTAAGGATCACCGACGAAACCTCAAGCTGAGACACTGCCGCACGCACAGGCAGGAGATTCTGAATCGTCCAAGGCTGACGACCTACCTCAGCTACCACCCAGCCCGCCTGGCTAGCAAGCCAAGCCGTAGGCGCGAGAGCAAGCGAAGCATACATCAGCCAGCGATATTCGTGTACGCCCTTGCCCTTGCGGAAGCTGAACCAGCAAAGTACAGCAAAGAGCAGGATGAACGCGCCGCCAAGGGTTACCATAATGCGGAACGAGTAGTACGTGAGCGGAACGTTGGGAATGACTTCCTCAGGAGCATCGAAGTAGCCATAGCCGAAGTAATTGAAGTCCTTGTAGAGCTCCGCCTTGTATGCCTCTGCTGCTAGGCTGTCGGCAGGATTGCCAGTTTCCTTGAAGCTAATACGTGAGGTGCGATAGCCACGCAGAGCAGTCTGCGCTGCACGACCACGCTCCATCTTCTCCACGACAGAGAGAGCCTTCGTACCATCGGGTAGATAGTAGTCTCCGCGCATCAGATTGCTGATCCCAGGGACATAATAGTTGCCATCGCCTGCGACCATATAAGAGAGCAAGCGAGGGATCTCGATATTGAAGAGGAAGGCATCCTCGTCGTCTGCCCAATGGGTCTTGCTAGAGCTGAGCACGCCGAAGCCACTTAGCCCGACACCATTGCCATGAGTTGCCTGACCGCTGGGATCATTCGTGCCCGTGTCGTAGATAGCTTCCATCGCAGCGAGCTTCATTGGCTGATTCTCTGCCACGTCTACAGCAGAGGTATGACCCGTCATAGCTGTCATGAGGGCAGCGAAGAGACCGAAGGGAGCGACGATCTTGAAGTTGCGCACGACGAAATCCTTATTCTTACCACGCAGAGCATAGAACGCAAGTACACCAGCGGCAAAGAGTGCGCCGAGCGTCCAGCTAGAGATCACCGTGTGCCAGAACTTAATCATAGCCGTCGAAGAGAATGCTACAGCCCAGAAGTCATTCATCTCGCTACGCATCGTCTCGGGATTGAAGACCATTCCCACAGGATTCTGCATCCAGGCATTCGCCACGAGGATCCAGATAGCAGAGATGGTCGCTCCGATGATCGTCAGCCAGGTAGAGGCGAGGTGGAACTTCTTGCTCACCTTATCCCAGCCGAAGAACATCACGGCGATGAAGGTAGACTCCATGAAAAAGGCTAGCATACCCTCGATAGCCAGCGGTGCGCCGAAGATATCACCAACGAAGGTGGAGTAGTTCGACCAGTTGGTTCCGAACTGGAACTCTAGAATGATACCCGTTGCCACGCCGATGGCGAAGTTGATCCCGAAGAGCTTCTGCCAGAACTTGGCTCCGCGCTTCCAAAATTCTTCGCCCGTCCTATAATATTGCGTCTCGACCAGAGCCATGATGACTCCAAGACCGAGCGTTAGGGGGACGAAGAGCCAGTGGTACATAGCCGTCAGAGCGAATTGCGCCCGCGACCACGCCATTAAAGATTCTAGTTCCATAGATGTAAATTTGAGTAATTAGTTTGTGATGATCGAATTTGATTTACTAGCGCGTGATACTATCTTTGACAGCTCGCTCGACGAGATCCATCTGCACCCATTCGGATCCAGAGACTGCGTGCTCCGCCGCTTGTTGCTTGGTATAATTAGGGAAGAAGAATGGACGCAAGATGGCGAACATGACCACGAGCTTGATGAAGATGATAAGCCAAAGAATCTTGCTCGTCCGCGTCAGCCCCTTGAAGCCATCTGCATATAGTCGCCAGGCACGTGTGAAAAATCCTGGCTGAACTGATGAATTTGCCATTACTTTTATAATTACTTGGTGTAGTAACCACAAAGATAATAGTTTCTATCAAATGCCAAACAGATATTCTCTCGCCTCTATCCCTCTCTCAATCGACCTCAGAGCCCTAGAGCTCCCCCTTAGACGAACAAATATCCCCTCCTCACAATAGAAGGTGCTAGACTCCGATCCCCACGGCTTCTACCTGCTCCCCAAAATGATAGAATTTTTGGCTTAAGTTGATGGATGTTTTCTTCGAAAATGATAGAACTTTTTGGGCAAAAAGTCCTATCATTTTCGCGAAAGGCGTGGCAGGCTAGCGGAATGCCAGCATTCAACCCGCCAAAATATCCAACAAGGTTAGAGATAGACCTTGGTCGAGATAGTACATTCCCGTACCTTTGCGACTATATAGAGGGAGTATGTTCGCCCCTCGCCCCATATTTTGATAAATATAAGAGTATGAGTATGTACGAATCAGCCGTCAAGAAACCCATCACGACGGCGCTTATCTTCGTAGCCATTGCCATTATTGGTCTATTCTCGCTCACTAGGCTAAGCGTAGAGCTATTGCCAGAGACCGACACGACCAATATCATGGTCATCACCGCCTACCCCGGTGCCAGCGCCGAAGATATAGAAAACAATGTCACGAAGCTCCTAGAGAATAGTCTCAATAGCGTAGACCGTCTCAAGCATATCACGAGCAAGAGCAACGAAAACTCTTCGGTGATCACCCTGCAATTCTATGCAGGCACAGATGTGGCAGAGGCGACGAACGACACCCGAGACAAGATCGATGCCGTCCGCTCGACATTGCCCTCGGGAGCTACCACCCCAGTGATCCTCAAGTTTGCCACGAGTGATATCCCCATTGCCATTCTCTCTGTAGAGAGCAAGGAAAGCACCCCTGCCCTAGCCAAGATCCTAGAGAACGAGGTGGTCAATCCCCTAGCTCGCATAGATGGTGTCGGGTCGGTCTATGTCTCTGGCGCCTCCAAACGTGTCATTCAGATCTACTGCGACCCAGCACGCCTAGAGAGCTATGGACTGACCGTAGCACAGGTAGCCCAGATCATCACAGCAGACAACACCAACATCCCCGCAGGGCAAGTCGACCTTGGCACACGTACGAACTCGATCCGAGTACAGGGCGAGTACCGAGACCCTCAGCAGATGGCAAATATCGTCCTCTCCACAGTCGGAGGACGGAGTGTCAAGCTCAGCGATGTAGCACGAGTCGTCGATACCACTGCCGAACGTCAGCAAGAGAACTATACCAATGGTGAGAATGGAGCCATCATCCTCATCAATAGACAAAGTGGAGGTAATGCTGTAGATGTAGCGAACAAGATACGCGCCGAATTACCCCGTCTACAGAAGACCCTGCCCAGCGACATTCGTGTAGACTACATGATGGACACGTCCTCGTTCATCACGAACTCTATCAATAGCCTCTCGGAGACGATCACCATCACCTTCATCATCGTGCTGCTTGTCGTCTACATCTTCCTCTCACGTAGCTCAGCGACCTTCATTGTCATTATTACTATCCCCGTCTCGCTCATCGGCTCATTCATTTATCTGATGGCCTCGGGCAATAGTATCAATGTCATCTCCCTCTCGGCACTCTCCATCGCCATCGGTATGGTCGTGGACGATGCCATCGTGGTGCTGGAGAATGTCACGAGCCATATCGAGCGCGGGAGCTATCCCAAGCAAGCGGCCATCCACGGGACGAATGAGGTGGGGATCTCTGTCGTGGCTTCGACGCTAACGATGCTCGCGGTATTTGTTCCGCTGACAATGATACAGGGAGAGAGCGGTCTCATGTTTCGCCAGCTCGGATGGATCATGACCATCGTCATGATCGTATCGACGGTAGCTGCACTCTCGCTCACACCCATGCTTTCGTCTCAGCTTCTACGCCGCGAGAGCAAACCAAGCAAGTTCTCCGCCGCGATCTTCCGCCCATTCAATAAAGCACTCGGAGTACTCGAGCGCATCTACGCACGGACACTCGGCTGGTGTCTGCGCCATCGTCGCACGACGATCTTCGGTGCGCTGGGGATGTTCATCGGCAGTCTTATGCTCTTCCCCTTCATCAAGCTTGAGTTAATGCCAGCACAGGACATTGGCTTCCTCGCACTCACCACTGAGCTTCCTGTCGGTGCTAGTGTGGACGAAGCGCGTGCCGTGGGGTTACAGCTCGATCGCCAGCTTAGAGCAGAGGTATCAGAGATTACGACAACGGCACTAACCATTGGTTCGGCTTCGGCAGACGACGCCTTCTCCTCAGCGCAGGAAAATGGCAACAACATAGCAATCTATCGTATCGCTCTCAAGCCCCGTGCTGAACGCACTCGCACTCAAGAAGAAGTCACCGAGCACATCCGCTCCATCGTGGCACAGTACCCACAGATCGCTACCTATGCCACACAGGTGGGGGGTGGACCCTCCTCTGGAGGCAACTCGGTAGATATAGATATATATGGTCACGACTTCGACGAAACGGATGCCGTAGCCCGCAGCATTAAGCAGAAGCTAGAGGACTATCGCACCTCTGACGGCAAACGTATTATCTCCGAAATCACTTCTAGCCGTAAGGATTATACTCCAGAGCTACGCTTCGTCTTCGACCGTCAGCGTCTCTCTGACAATGGACTAACGCTCGCAGGAGCCTCGTCTTACCTCCGCTCCTCCATCAATGGTACCATCGCCTCGCACTATCGCGAGGACGGAGACGAATACGACATCCGCGTGAGCATTGATCCACAGCATCGCCAGAGCATTGAGGACATCCTAAACATCCTTGTCCATACGCCTCAGGGCAATGGCATACGTCTCTCAGAGCTAGGCAAGATCGAAGAAGTATTCACTCCACCTACCATCGACCGCAAGGACCGCTCACGCGTCATCACGCTCAAGGTCAAGGGTGCTGCCGATGCCGTTCTCAGTGATGTAGCGACAGCTGCACAGACCATCCTCGATGAGACCGAGATGCCTAGCAGCATCTCTACGCACCTAGGCGGAACGTTCGAGACCCAGCAAGAGACCAACTCTGAGCTAACACTCCTTCTCCTCCTCGTGCTGGTACTCGTCTTCATCGTGATGGCATCTCAGTTCGAGAGCCTGCGCCTGCCGTTCGTCATTATGTTTTCGATCCCATTCGCCTTCACGGGTGTCTTCCTTGGGCTGGTAATCACTCAGATTCCATTGGGTTCAATGGCATTCATCGGTCTGATTATGCTCATGGGTGTTGTGGTAAAGAATGGTATCGTACTCATCGACTACACGCTACTCCTACGTGAGCGAGGCTACAGCGCCCCTCGTGCTGTCCTCGGAGCTGGTCGCAGTCGTCTACGTCCAGTACTCATGACGACGCTCACGACGGTACTTGGGATGGTGCCCATGGCACTGGGCATCGGAGAAGGCTCGGAGATGTGGCAGTCCATGGGGGTGACAGTCGCCTTCGGTCTTAGCCTTTCGACTATGGTGACGCTCATCCTCATCCCTACGATCTACACAGCGATGGAAGCGCGCTTCATCCTCAAGGAGCGCAAGACCCTCGCCAAGAAGCAAGCACGAAAGGCTGAAGCCAAGGCGAAGGCTGCCCTCACTTCCGCTCAAAACTAACCCCTCCCAACATTTTCAAGCAATGGATAATCTTCAGTTCGCACCTAGCGAATCTCTCAAGAGCGTTTTCATCGCCTACAATCAGGCATACCATCCGCTCATCCTTCGCCTACTCTCCCGTCAGGGGCTCAAGGGGTACACCAGCTGGAACGAAGCTCAAGGACGTGGCACGCACACCGGAGAGCCCCACATCGGTAGCCACGCCTGGCCCACGATGAATAGTGCCATGCTCGTCGTCGTCCCTGCCTCTCGCGTCACCCAATTACTTTCGGCACTCCGTGCCCTCGACGAAGCTACGCCCGACCAAGGGCTCCGCGCTTTCGTCTGGTCTGTCGAGCAGACGATCTAATCTTCCCAACCACCTAACAGCAAAGACAAAGGGCTGTCCCCTCCTCGGGGACAGCCCTTTGTCTACCATTATGTTATACCCTTTATAGAATCCTAGTGGCGGAAGACGAATTCATCATTCTCGACATCCATCTGGATGTGTCCTCCGCTCTCGACATCTCCACGCAGGATACTACGGCTGAGCTCACTAAGCAGACGACGCTGGATCACACGCTTGACTGGGCGCGCACCATATTCGGGATCATAACCCTCTGTAGCGAGTTGCCGAACAAGCGCATCAGTATAGCTCAACTCTATGCCATTACCTGCAAGCGTCCGCACAGTCGCCTCGAGCTGTAGGCGCACGATCTGCTCAATCTCAGCCTCAGACAAAGGAGTGAAGACAATCGTCTCGTCAATACGATTGAGAAACTCGGGTCTCATCACCGAGCGAAGCATCCCTAGCACGTCCGTGGCGGTACGCTCCAGCACCTCCTCGCGGTTGTGCTCGGTGAGTGTCTGCATCCTCTCGCGGATGAGATCACTACCCATATTGCTCGTCATTATGATGAGGGTATTCTTGAAATTGACAGTACGCCCCTTATTATCCGTCAGTCGCCCGTCGTCGAGGACTTGGAGCAGGACATTGAAGACATCTGGGTGCGCCTTCTCAATCTCGTCGAAGAGTATAACCGAGTAAGGCTTGCGACGCACTGCCTCCGTGAGCTGTCCTCCCTCGTCATAACCCACATATCCAGGAGGTGCACCGATAAGTCGGGTAGCAGAAAACTTCTCCTGGTATTCGCTCATATCAATACGTGTGAGCATTGTCTCGTCATCGAAAAGCACCTCGGCAAGCGCCTTCGCCAGCTCGGTCTTCCCGACACCCGTAGTCCCAAGAAAGATGAATGAGCCTATAGGGCGACGAGGATCCTGCAAGCCAGCACGGCTACGGCGCACGGCCTCTGCCACTGCATGGATCGCATCCTGCTGACCCACGACCCTACGATGAAGTTCGTCCTCGAGATGGAGTAGCTTCTCACGCTCGCCCTGCATCATTTTGCCCACGGGGATCCCCGTCCAGCGTGAGACGATTTCAGCGATATCTTCGGGTGTTACTTCCTCGCGAATAAGAGCATCAGAGCCCTGGGTCTCTGAGAGCTCTACCTCTAGGCGTGCCTGCTCTGCCTCTAGCTCCCGCAATGTACCGTAGCGAATCTCTGCCACACGAGCATAGTCACCTCGGCGCTCGGCTTCGTCTGCCTCCAGTGTCAACTCCTGCGCTGTCTGCTTGCCCTGCTGAATGCGGTTAATGACATCCTGCTCGGCACGCCAACGCGAGAGACGCGCGGTCTCCTGCTCCCGTAGTTCCGAGATCTCACGAGAGAGTGTCTCGAGCTTGGGCGTGTCATCTTCCCGACGAATTGCCTCACGCTCGATCTCTAGCTGCTTGATGCGGCGGGCTATTTCGTCGAGATCTTCGGGGAGGCTATCCATCTGCATACGCAGACGAGCAGCCGCCTCGTCCATCAGGTCAATGGCCTTGTCCGGAAGGAAGCGATCTGTTATGTAGCGATCCGAGAGGCGCACGGCAGCTATGATGGCATCGTCCTTGATACGCACGCGGTGGTGTGCCTCGTACTTGTCCTTGATCCCGCGCAGGATGGAGATCGAGCTCAGCTCGTCTGGTTCATCGACCATCACCATCTGAAAGCGTCGCTCAAGTGCCTTGTCCTTCTCGAAATATTTTTGATATTCGTCAAGCGTGGTAGCACCGATAGAGCGTAGCTCCCCACGAGCCAGAGCGGGCTTAAGGATATTGGCAGCATCCATCGCTCCCTCACTCTTGCCAGCCCCTACGAGTGTATGGATCTCATCAATGAAGAGGATGATCTCGCCCTCGCTACGGCTGACCTCAGTAACAACGGACTTGAGCCGCTCCTCAAACTCCCCCTTATACTTCGCCCCCGCGATGAGTGCTCCCATGTCGAGGGAGTAGACCTGCTTGCTACGCAGATTGTCGGGGACATCACCACGCACGATGCGAAATGCCAGCCCCTCGGCAATAGCTGTCTTACCCACACCAGGTTCTCCGATGAGGATGGGATTGTTTTTCGTTCGACGGGAGAGAATTTGCAGGACACGGCGTATCTCCTCGTCTCTACCGATGACGGGGTCTAGCTTGCCCTCGCGGGCGCGCTGGCAGAGATTAATGGCGTACTTCTCCAGCGCCTGATACTGATCCTCAGCGCTCTGCGAGGTAATACGCTGTCCCCCACGTAGCTCTAGGATGGCAGATCTGAGGTCGCGCTCATTGACTCCGTACTCACTGCGTAGTGCCGCCGAGATGGGGCTGTCTACTGCCACGAGTGCGAGCAGTATGTGCTCGACCGTCACGTACTCATCCCCCATCTCTGCGGCAAGATCTTCGGCGCGTGTGAGGACAGCGATGGCAGACGCACTAAGATAGGGGTCACCGCCCTGCACACGGGGCAGAGCTGCAAGCTGCATCTGAAGCGTCTGCTCCAGACGGGGTATCTGCACGGCAAGCTTGCCGAGGAGAAAGCGCACGGGGCTATCCTCCATTTGTAGCAAGCTACTAAGCAAATGTACGGGCTCGATGGCCTGCTGGCCAGCCCGACGGGTCAGCTCCACGGCATTGCGTAGAGCCTCCTGCGATTTGATTGTATATTTATTTGTATTCATACCTAACCTCCCGCAAAGGCTCGTCCAAAGGCTCCTATCCCACCCCATTCAGCCACAATGACCGAGAATACACCCTCAAGCCTCCTATTTTCAGACAATTAGTCCGAACCAAACCCTCTCTATTCCCTATTCGTTCCTCCCTGAGCAGAAGGAACACTCGAGCGAAGCTGGACACTCTAGCATATAGTAAGCCCGCCATCGAATTAAGCATTCGATGGCGGGCTCTGGTAGGATAAGCTATTCGCCTCTAGGTGGCGGGCACTAGAGCTCGCAGTAGAGGTCTGAGTTGGTTAGGTTCTTACAAGGGTTCGTCCAGCTATAGCCACCCTCAATGATGGTCTCACTCTGACGAGGTCCCCAGGTGCCCGCAGGATAACCATAGAGAGGGAAGTCCTCTGCCTCCCAAGCTCGTAGAATAGGATCGAAGAAACGCCAGCTCATCTCTACCGCATCGCTACGGGTGAAGAGCGTTGAGTCCCCGATCATACTATCCTCTAGCAGACGCGAGTAGGCATCACCCGAGGCAAGCCCTCCGAGCTGATCATAGGTGAAGTTCATAGAGACCTTCTTGACCTCAAAGCCAGATCCTGGCACCTTAGCAGCAAACTTCAGCACGATACCTTCATCTGGCTGAATACGGATGACTAGCTGGTTGGGAATGGTGCGCCCATCAGCCGAGGCAAACATCTTGTGTGGTGTGGGCTTGAAGTGAATCACGATCTCGGTAACCTTGGTCGGCATCATCTTCCCTGTGCGGATATAGAATGGTACGCCGTGCCAGCGCCAGTTGTCGATAAAGAGCTTCATCCCGACGAACGTCTCCGTGCGACTCTCAGGGTTTACCTTATCCTCCTCGCGGTAGGCACGATGCTCCTCCCCGCGCCACGAGCTCTCAGTGTACTGACCGCGTACGACGCGCTCGCGAATGTCAGCATCGGTCATAGGGGCAAAGGACTGGTAGACCTTGACCACCTCATTGCGGAAGTGATCTGCATTGAACTGCACGGGTGGTTCCATCGCCACGAGGGCTACGATCTGCGAGAGGTGATTCTGCACCATATCGCGCAGGGCTCCCGTCTGGTCATAAAATCCGCCTCGGCTCTCGATACCCATATTCTCCACAGCCGTCACCTCGACATGATCAATGTAGTTTCGGTTCCAGAGAGGTTCGAAGATGCCGTTGGCAAATCGCAGTGCCATAATG
>JBHACZ010000034.1:0-15857 GCA_041854825.1 Porphyromonas sp.
GAAGCTGGCCTTGGGGATCGTTAAGGCTCAGAAAGACAAGCACTCTGTGAAGAAGAGAATGTTTAAGGCGGCGATGAATCCAGAATACCTCAGAAAGCTTCTCAGAATTTGATGCGGTTGCCCTGTGCCTTAGGGGCATTCGGAGGGAGGGCTACGGCGAGAATGTGTATCTTTACAGACTTCAACGCCGTGCCTCCCCAGTGGGGGCGCGGGAGATATACGGATATGTACCAAAGGTATAGGCAAGAACTAGAAGCCCTCGAGCGTGATGGGATGGAACGCCGTCTGCGTACCCTCCACCACGATGGGGCATTCGTCATCCACGAGGGTAGACGGATGCTCAACCTCTCGGGCAATGACTACCTCGGCATAGCGACGCGAGGAGAACTAGATGCTCTCTCCGCCGAACTCGCCACGCAGTGGGGAATGGCTGGGAGCGTCTCGTCACGTCTGCTGACAGGCAACAGCCTCGCCTATGACGAGCTAGAGCGCGAGATCGCTCGAAGCCTCGGCAGAGAGGCGACATTGGTCTTCGGCAGTGGCTACCACATGAACCTCGGGATCGTCCCCGCCCTCGTGGATAGCGGGACGGTCATCCTCGCCGATAAACTCGTGCATGCCTCTATGATAGACGGCATTCGGCTCTCGGGGGCGAAGTGGGAGCGATTCCGCCACGGAGACCTCGCGCACCTGGAGCGACTTATCGAGCGACACCTCTCGGAGGGTATGACGCGCCTCATCGTGATGGTGGAGAGCGTCTACAGCATGGATGGCGACCGCGCAGACCTCGTGGGGCTGGTGGCACTCAAGAGACGTTACCCCAGTGTGATGCTCTATGTCGATGAGGCGCATGCGATCGGCGTGCTGGGCGCGCGCGGTCTAGGGCTGGCTGAGGAAACGGGCACGATACAGGATATTGACCTGCTGTGCGGGACGATGGGTAAGGCGCTTGCCTCTATGGGGGGCTATGTGGCGTGCGACGAGGTGATTAGGCGATACCTGATCAATCGATGCCGTACGTTGATATTCTCCACCGCCCTGCCACCGCTCACCGTCGCCACGACGCTGGCGGTATGGCGCAGACTGCCCGAATATACTGAGGAGCGTGCTCGCCTAGCAGGCTATGCCTCTCAGCTAAGGGCGTTCCTCGCCTCGCGCGGGATCGAGACGCCCAGCGAGAGCCAGATCATCCCCATCGTCGTGGGGGCAGCGCACAGAGCGGTCGAGCTGGCGGATGCCTTACAGGCTCGGGGCTTTTTCCTCCTGCCTATTCGTCCGCCGACGGTACCAGCAGGGAGCTGTCGCCTGCGTATTAGCCTAACCTCAGAGACAGATGTCGAGGGGCTGATCGAGACGCTGGCGGAATATCTCTAACGACTACTATTCACAATGCAATACAAGATAACGAGAGTGGGCAACGCTCCCAGCGAGCGCGCCATACTCTTCTTCAATGGCTGGGCGATGACGCCCGAGAGCGTCGAGCATCTCGCCCTGCCCGAGGGCTATGACCTCATTACCCTGTGGGACTACCGAGATCTACACCTGCCCGCAGATCTAGATCTCTCCGCCTATGAGCGGATCGATCTGGTGGCGTGGTCGATGGGCGTATGGGCTGCCGACAGGGTCGTGGCAGGGCTAGGGCTTCCGCTTGGTCATGCTGTCGCGGTATGCGGTACGGGTTACCCGATGAGCGATGCGTGGGGGATCCCCGTGGCGATCTTCGAGGGGACGCTGAATGGGCTTACCGAAGCCAACCGCACCCGCTTCAATCGTCGTATGTGTGGCGGACGCACCTACCGTCACCTATTCGAGGCACTAGAGCGTCGATCCACGGATGAGATACGGGACGAGCTGGCGTGCGTCTACCGCTCAGAGTCCTCACGCCCTCAGATGCTTCCCCTTACGCCTACTGCTCCCTGGACGCTTGCCCTCGTGGGAGGCGATGATCGCATCATCCCTGCGGACAACCAGGAAGCCTATTGGGCTGGTCAAGGTGTCGCTATTCGCTACGATGCTGAGGCGGTGCATTATCTCCTCGGGCAGTACTCACGATGGGAAGAGCTATGGAGCTAAAGGCAGATCAGTCGGTGGCTACCCAGCGGGTGGATAAGTCGGTAGTGGGGCAACGCTTCGGAGCCTCCGCCGCCTCGTACGATCTCTATGCTACGGCGCAGAGACATATATATAGTGTGCTGGAGGCGATGCTTGCACCCGAGCGGGGCAGAGCGTGGGGCCGTGTGCTGGAGATCGGCTGTGGCACGGGAGGCTTTAGCCGCTTCCTCGATGAGCGGCACGAGGTACTCGACTGGACGCTCAACGATCTAGACGATCGCATGCTTAGCCTCGGTGGACTACAGCCTCGGCGGGCTGATGAGCCAAGGCTTATCATCGGTGACGCTGAGACGATCGACCTCGGTACGGGCTATGATCTCATCGTCTCCGCCTCTGCCATTCAGTGGTTCGATGACCCACGCGCCTTCGTGCGACGGCTCTATGGGATGCTACGCCCAGGTGGCGTGTTGCTGGTAAGTACCTTCGGCACGCACAACCTCGAGGAGGTGCGCGCCCTCACGGGGCAGGGGCTTCGCTATGACGAGACCGATGAGGTGCGTCAGTGGCTCGAGGGGCTAACCTCGGAGGTGCAGGTCAGTGAGGAGCTGTATCCACTGCACTTCACGACACCTCGGGAGGTGCTTCGCCATCTCAAGCGTACGGGCGTCACGGGCACCTCCTCGGCTGGAGCAGGCTTCTGGACGAGCGAACGCTTGCATGCCTTCGAGCGAGCCTATGCCGAGCGATACGCGACGCCTGCGGGCGTTCGCCTCTCATATCACCCTGTCTACCTAATGGCACGTGTCGAGGGGTAGCGGTTGTCCACAGCGCCGAGGCATGAGGCTAGAGCGCATTACCTGGAGCGGTAGTAGAGTTATGCACAGCACTCGACTACCGCTCTGTGCATTACCTGTGTAGAAGTTTGCCGCTCCAGGCGCAACTTCTTGAGACCACGTCGTGAACTGTACAATTCACGTCGTGGTCTGTATAATTCACGACGTGGTCTGTACAGTTCACGACGTGAATTGAAGAAGTGTCACGGCGGTCGTGTGATTTCGTCGTGGGTGACGAGTGGGGTAGTGTGACCTAGGGCGATGGGTTTGTGCTGGGGCGGTAGAGCGTGCAGGAAAGGGTGATTTGGCACTAACGCATAAATTACTACCTTTGGCACTAGATATTTCAGTAGATTGAGTATGGAGCATCAAGAGATGAAGCAGGAATTCGTGCCTACGATCATAGGTGTCGCAGGGGGAACCGCCTCGGGCAAGAGTACCCTCGTGCGTCAGCTACAGGAGGCGTTCGTGGAGGAGCAGGTCGTGACCCTGTGTCATGACTACTATTATAAGGCGCATGACGAGCTCTCACTAGAGGAGCGTGCGCAGCTCAACTATGACCACCCCGATGCCTTCGATACGGAGATGATGATCGAGCATATCCGTCAGCTCAAGGCTGGGGAGACGATCCATCGCCCCGTGTACTCATTCTCTGAACACAACCGCCTAGCGCAGACCGTGGCAGTCGCCCCTGCGCAGGTCATTATCATCGATGGGATCCTGATCCTAGACAATCGCGAGCTGCGTGAGCTCATGGATATGAAGGTCTATGTCGATACGGATGATGATGTGCGTCTAGCGCGCCGCCTCGTGCGTGACGTGCAGGAGCGCGGGCGTGATATGAACTCGGTGCTTCGTCAGTATTTCTCCACGGTCAAGCCTATGCACCGTGACTTCGTGGAGCCCGGCAAGCGGTATGCGAACATCATTATTCCCGAAGGGGGATTCAATAGTGTGGCGCTCTCGCTTCTGATAGAGAATATCCGTTCGCTCATTCGCTAAAGGCAGTGGCACGCATACATATGATACGCCCTGTGCTAATGGCTCTCGGCGTGGCTTCCCTTGTGGGATGCTCTTCGTCGCCTGCCCGTGAGCAGGCAGAGGGTCTGCTCTCGGAGGCGGTTGTACGCGTCGAGGCGTGTGACTATAGTGGGGCCCTTGCGCTCATCGATAGTGCCTGTGCCGTGGCTCCCGCTGAGGTGGAGATCATCCAGCGAGGGCGCGTGCTACGTGATAGCGTTAGGCTTACCGAGGCGCACCAGAGACTCGCCGAGAGTGAAGGCGAGCTGGCTCAGCTACGCCCCGAGCTGGCGCGTCTGCGCAGTGGCTTCGTGGAGCAGCGTAGCGTAGAGTACGATACACCCCTACGGTTGGTCAAGCCTGAGCTTACGGCAGAGCGCCAGGGCGCACGCTCGCATCTGCGGGCTCAGGTGTCGCCCGATGGCGTGCTGACCTTGATCTCCGTATATGTGGGAGCGCGTCCTGTAGCGCATAGCGCCCTGCGGGTCTCTGTCCCTGGGGTAGAGGAGGCGTTCGTGACGCCGAGCATTCCCGCCGATGGTGCGCTCAACTATCGCTACACCGATGGGCTTCGTCACTGGGAGCTGGTCACCTATCCGCGTGAGACCTGCGACAGCCTCGCACGCTACTTAGTTCCAGCCCTGGAGGCTGGGGAGAAGCCTCGTATGGCACTCCTGCATGAGGGGCGTGAGGTGAGTACGCTCGCGCTCTCTGCGGAAGAGTGTCGAGCGCTCGGCGAGACGCTCGCACTGCATCGGGCTCTGACCCGCCAGCAGGAGCTGGAGTCGGCACTGAGTATATACGGGCAGCGCATCGAGAGGCTCGGTCGCTGAGCGATATGTTGCCCCTCGGGCGAGAATGTTAGCGATAGATTTGGTCGGAGTTAGGATTAATTGTATTTTTGGGGTCAAATGCAGAGTGTCGCAGCTCGGTATGTCTCTAGCGGTGCGGGTGTGATAGCCCCAGCAGAGAGCTCCGAGTGCTGGATCCCTCGGGGTCTGATCTCTGCCTCTAGGAATAGGTAATAGTCAGATAGATAGAGTAATAGTAATAGATATAACAATTAAATAATCAACAAAAACAAAAGCACGATGAAAAAGTTATTTGCATCAATTGCGTGTGTTGCTATCCTTGCTGTTGGCTTCAGTGCTACAGCTCTAGCACAAGAGCCCGTGGCTACCGAACAGGCTGCTCCTGCAGCTGACAGCGTAGCACCCGAAGCTGCTCCCGTGGCTGAGGAAACCCCAGCCGCTGCTCCTGTAGCAGAGCCCGTAGCGGAAGCTAGCTTCCACCAGGCTCTCAAGGACAAGTTCATCGAAGGGGGCGCAGACTTTATGGCTGCCGTAGCTATCGCTCTCGTACTTGGTCTTGCACTAAGCCTCGAGCGTATCATCTACCTCAACCTCGCAGACGTGAATCCTGACAAGATGCTCAAGGACATCGAAGCTGCTCTTGCTAAGAACGACCTCGAAGGTGCCAAGAAGGTAGCTCGTGAGACTCGTGGTCCTATCGCCTCTATCGCTTACCAGGCTCTGCTTCGTGCTGACCAGGGTATCGACGTGGTAGAGAAGTCAGTGGTGTCTTTCGGTGGTGTACAGGCAGGTCTTCTTGAGAAGAACCTCTCTTGGATCACGCTCTTCATCGCTATGGCTCCATCTCTCGGCTTCCTTGGTACTGTGATCGGTATGGTTATGGCCTTCGACGATATCGAGAAGGCAGGTGACATCAGCCCAACGGTAGTAGCAGGTGGTATGAAGGTGGCTCTGATCACGACCATCGGTGGTCTCGTGGTAGCTCTGATCCTTCAGGTATTCTACAACTACATCCTCTCTCTCGTAGAAGGTCTCATCAACCGTATGGAAGATGCGAGCATCTCTGTGCTCGACCTCATCGTAGCGCGCAACGCAAAGCTCGGTAAGTAATCACGTCCCACTAACCAGAGAACTAAAAACAAATGGCTGTAACAACGATACGGAAGGTATCTAGCTACACGCTCTCAGCAGTGATGCTCATCAGCATCGCCGTCTTCATCCTCTTCTTCATGGGAGGTACTGAGATGGTGACTACGTCTGGTGCAGCGACCTACGAGAGCTACAAGCAGACAGATCCTCTCCTGTTCCTCGTGTACGCCCTCTTCGGGGCTACACTGCTAGCGACCCTCGGGTTCGCGCTCAAGGGCTTCTTCGGAAGTCTCGCTAGAGATCCCAAGGCGGCTCTCATGTCAGTGTCAGGTGTAGTAGCTTTCGTAGCTCTACTAGTGGTGACTTACCTTATCGGTGATCCTACGCCTATCGCTGGACTGAATGAGTCTGCGCAGAAGTTTAACACTCCAGGCTGGCTTCAGACTACGGATATGTGGCTGTACTCTTCGTACATCCTTATCTGCCTGTGCATCGTGGCCGCCCTATTCGGTGCTGCTAAGAAGGCTTTCGGCAAGTAGTCCTGTAGTAATCCTAGAATAAAGCAAAAAGCATTATGGCAAGAAAAGCAAGAAAGACTCCAGGAATCAATGGGTCGTCTTCGGCCGACATCGCTTTCATGTTGCTCATCTTCTTCTTGGTTACTACCTCGATGGATACGGACAAGGGTCTCAAGCGTCGCCTCCCACCTCTCGCACCTCGTCAGACGGATCAGCGTCCTGTAGAGATCAACGAGCGCAATATCATGCGTCTCTTGATCAACCGCTCAAATGAGATCGTGATCTCTAAGGCGGGCCAGGTGATCCCAGTCTCTATTGAGACGCTGAAGGACAAGGCTGTAGAGTTCATCATGAATCCCAACAACGATCCTAGCCTGCCAGACAAGGAACGCCGCGAAGTCGGTATCCTCGGTGAGCAGACAGTGGTGACGTCGGGTTACGCGATCTCGCTCAAGAGTGAGATCGAGACGAGCTATCAGACGTTCGTCAGCGTACAGAATGAGCTTCTGAGGGCCTACAACGAAGTGTGGGAACGCGCTGCGAAGCATTACTTCGGCAAGAGCTTCGAAGACCTGACACCTCTAGAGCAGAAGGCTATTCGTGATGATGCATATCCTATGCACATCTCCGAGATGCCATTGTCTAACCTCGTAAAGTAAGAAGAGCATGGGAAAGTTTAGTAAGAACGGTGGGCGCGAGATGCCCGAGCTGAATACTTCGTCACTTCCTGACCTTGTGTTCGCCTTCCTCTTCTTCATTATGATGGTGACGTCCATGCGTGAGGTGACGCCTAAGATTAGCTATAGCAACCTTCCTCAGGCTACCGAGCTCGAGAAGCTCGAGGAGAAGAGCCTTGTGACCTTCATCTATATCGGTAAGCCTACTGAGGCATATCGCAAGATGTATGGTAGCAACTCTGCCATCCAGCTCAATGACCAGCTGACTCAGAGCGCAAGCGCTGTGTACAACTACGTCAAGCAGGCTGAAGGTAAGATCCGCGACGACCGCAAGAAGCTGATGCAGGTGTCTATCAAGGCAGACCGCGATACGAAGATGAATATCATCTCTGAAGTGAAGGAAGAGCTCCGTCGTGCAGATGCACTCAACGTAGTGTACTCTGCTCGTCAGCAACAGGTGCGCGACTAGTCCTCGGATTTCACTCCTAACAATACTAAGTGCCTCGGGGCTTCTCTCACATCTTCGTGAGAGAAGCCCCGAGGCTTTTGTCTGTCAGTGTGGCTGGCTCCCATCTGCAGGGGACGGATGCTGAGGGAAGAAGGAGCCTCATGCGAGAGCGAAAGGTGGGTCTCTGGCTTGTATATGTTGGGAATAATCTGCATATTTGCAAACTCATACATATTGGTACTGATCGCTAAGATTTATGATATAAGTCAATGATTATAGATATTCTACTTTTCCTCCTCGGGGTGGTGCTCATCATCGCAGGAGCCAACTTCCTAACCGATGGCGCGGCGGCTCTAGCACGTCGCTTTGGTCTTAGTCCTCTGATGGTCGGGCTGACGATCGTAGCCATGGGAACCTCTGCTCCCGAGCTCGTGGTGTCACTGATGTCTGCGCTCAAAGGCAGTTCGGACCTTGCCCTCGGTAATGTCATCGGGAGCAATATATTTAATGTGCTGGCGATCGGTGGCGTGACAGCTCTCGTGGCTCCGCTGACGGTGCAGGATAGTACGGTGCGCCGTGAGATCCCGCTGATGCTTCTAGCTTCTCTCGTAGTCGGTGTGATGGCATTCGATGGCTTGATCTCGGGCTTGGTCGGGCAGATGGACTTCATTAGTCGGTCTGAGGGGCTGGTGCTGCTGGGCTTCTTCTTGATCTTCCTGGCATATACGATCGCCATTGGCAAGGCGTCGGAGATGCCTGTCGTCCGTCCCGAAGAGCCTGTACAGGCTACACCTCCTGCCCAGCAGAAAGATAGACCCAAGCATAGCGTCTGGATCCTGCTCCTAATGATCGTGGGAGGTCTAGGCGGGCTGGTACTTGGTGGTCAGCTCTTCGTAGATGCAGCCTCGAGCATTGCACGAAGCTTCGGCGTGAGCGAGGCGATCATTGGCCTGACGCTGGTGGCTGCAGGGACGTCTCTGCCTGAGCTAGCGACGAGTGTCGCAGCAGTGCTCAAGGGCGAGGCGGAGATCGCCATTGGCAATATCGTCGGGAGTTGCATCTTCAACATATTCTTCATCCTAGGCGTTACGGCGACGATCACTCCGATTCGTGTGTCGGGCATTGGGATGCTCGATGTCGGGGTGATGATCGCGGCAGCTCTGATGCTTGGACTGTTTGCCGTCTTCTTCGGTCAGCGACGTATCACGCGCCTCGAGGGCGCAGTGCTGATGCTGAGTTATCTCATCTACGTCGGCTATCTCATCTCACAGATCTAACAAACACGTACACACATCATGGCGACGAATAGACATCCATTCACTCCCGAGGAGGAGGCTCAGATAGAGGCAGAGTATGAGAAACTGATCTCGGCATACCTTGCCAGCAATCACCGCAAGAAGGTCGATATTATCCGCCGAGCCTTCGAGCTAGCGCGTAGCGCCCACGGTGAAGTTCGTCGTCGCAGTGGTGAACCCTACATCCTTCATCCTATAGCTGTCGCACAGATTATCTGTGGAGAGATGGGCATGGGGTCTACCTCGATCTGTAGTGCCCTGCTGCACGACGTGATAGAGGATACGGAGTACACGGTGGAGGACATCCGCGCGATCTTCGGCAACTCCATCGCCCAGATCGTCGATGGTGTGACCAAGATCTCCAACGACAACCTCGGCACTATCGAGTCTCTCCAGGCAGAGAACTATCGCAAGCTCCTGCTCACGATGAGCGACGATGCTCGCGTGATCGTCATCAAGATCGCCGACCGCCTGCACAATATGCGTACGCTGGGCTCTATGCCCGCTGCCAAGCAATACAAGATCGCGGGCGAGACCCTCTTCATCTATGCCCCGCTGGCGCACCGCTTCGGCTTGTATGGTATCAAGACCGAGCTAGAGAATCTGAGCTTCAAGTACGAGCATCCCGAGCAATATGCCGAGATCTGCCGTCTAGTGGCAGTGGGTGAGCGCGAGCGTGCGCTTTTCTTTGACAAGTTTAGCGCGCCCATCAGGACGAAGCTCGACAAACTCAATATCCGCTACGAGATCCAGTCCCGTGTCAAGAGCCCGTATTCTATTTGGCACAAGATGCAGGAGAAGGGCGTTCCCTTCTCGCAGGTCTTTGATCTTTTCGCCGTGCGTATTGTCTTTGACAATCTCGATGATTCGTCCGAGAAGCTTCGTTGCCTCGAAATCTACAACCTCGTGGCAGAGATCTATTTGGAGAATGACGACAGATTTCGCAACTGGCTAAACAAGCCCAAGAGCAACGGCTATCAAGCCGTCCATACTACAGTCATGGGTCCCGAGGGACGCTGGGTGGAGGTGCAGATTCGCTCCCGTCGTATGGACGAGGTCGCTGAGCAAGGTCTGGCAGCCCACTGGCGCTACAAGACTGGTCAGGTCGAGGAAGATACCGAGCTCAAGCGCTGGCTCGATAATATACGTGAGATCCTTCAGAATCCCTCGCCCCGTGCGATGGATATCCTCGACAGCATTAAGCTGAGCCTCTATGCCAATGATATTACGGTCTTCACCCCCCGAGGCGATAGCTTCCGTCTACCGCTCGGCGCCACTGTCCTAGACATGGCGTTTGCACTGCATAGCGAGCTGGGGAGTAAGTGTATCGGTGCCAAGGTGGACAACAATGTCGTCCCCCTAAGCACTGAGCTACACAACGGATCTATCGTAGAGGTGCTGGCGACACGTAGCATCCAGGTCAAGCCCGAATGGCGTGTCATCGCTGTCACTGCCAAAGCGCGTATGGGGATCGATGCCGCGCTTCGTCAGCAGCAGCGCGAGCTAAGTTTGCGGGGCGAAGCCATGCTGATGGAGCGACTAGGAGATCTCGGCATAGAAGCCACTACGCCGAATATCGATCGCCTGCTTCATTTCTTCCGATTCAATCGTCGCGAGGATTTCTATCGTGCTATCGCTGTCGGCGAGGCGAATATCAATGTCGATATGCACAAGGCTCTGCGTTCAGAGAGCTCTGTCACGCAGAATGTCCTTGACTACGTCCTCAACCCCTTCCGCAGTGGACGAAAGAAGGCACCCGAGGTGATGCCTGAGCCGATTTATCCCGACGAACCTCATAACCCCATCGATCGCAAGCAGGTCTACACGCTCGAGGAGACCGATGGTAAGCTAAGCTATACCCGTGCAGCATGCTGTCGCCCCCTCCCAGGAGACGACGTCCTCGGGGTCGTGGAGGATGATGAGCGTGTGACGGTTCACAAACGTACTTGCCCCGTGGCAGCACGTGTCAAGAGTACGCACGGCGATCGTCTGCTCTCGACCCTCTGGGGCAATCACGGCGCGCATCTATTCGATGAGACGATTATCTTCCGCGGGATAGACTCCGTAGGGATCCTGCACGAAATCTCTGGCATGCTCCTCAACGAGAACCGCATCTCCATCACATCGATCAATATCTCTACCAAGGATGGTGTCTTCGATGGAGAGCTTTCTATCCTCGTGCATAGTCTCGACGAGCTCAATCGTCTCATTCAGACCCTTGCGCAGAAGGGGCTTGTCCTATCTATCTCGCGCAAGGCATCCCCTGTTTCCTAATCACTTCCTCTCGATCCATGGCTAGAGTCCTATTCGTCAGTGGCATAGATACCAATATTGGCAAGAGCTATGCGACGGCTCACCTCCTGCGCGTGCTTCGCACTCGTGGAGTCAATGCTATTTCGCAGAAATTCATCCAGACGGGTAATGCCGATCTCAGCGAAGATATTGCCTTACACCGCCAGCTTCTAGGCGAGGAGCTACAGCCTGCCGACCTCGATCATACCACGGCGCCGATTATACTGAGCTATCCAGCCTCTCCCCACCTAGCTGCGCGCCTCGACGAGGTAGAGATCGATCTCCACCGTCTGGACGAGGCGACCGACCGCCTTCTATCGCACTATGGCTACGAATGTGTCGTGCTGGAGGGTGCAGGCGGGCTACTTGTCCCCGTGCGACCTGGCTATCTCACTGCGGACTATGTCGCAGAGCATGGCTATCCGCTGGCACTCGTGACGAGTGGACGACTAGGGAGCATCAATCATACTCTGCTCACGCTAGAGGCTTGTCGCACTCGAGGTATCGCGGTGCGCTATCTCGTCTACAATCATTATCCCCCCACTGACGAACTTATATCTGCCGACACGCTCGATTACCTCCGCCACTATCTAGCGGAGCATCATCCCGAGGCGGAGATCCTAGAGCTAGGTCGCTGGGATGAGTAGGGTCCCCACGGCAGCCCGTACCCTTCGGCTCGGCACACTTCCCTTTCACGTCATGGCGAAGGCCGTAGGCGCAGCCTGCAATATGCGCTGTGACTACTGCTATTATCTAGAGAAGGACGCCATGCTGCGCGAGGACTCTCCTGCGCCTCGCACCTCTACACTGATGAGTGAGGAGCTTCTAGAGAGCTATGTGCGTCAGTATATCCTTAGCCAACCGCTCGGCGCGCCAGTCGTCTTCACCTGGCACGGAGGCGAAGCCTTGCTCCGTCCGCGTAGCTTCTACGAACGCGCCCTGGAGCTTCAGCGTCAGCATGGAGCAGGGCGTGTGATCGAGAATAGTCTTCAGACCAATGGGCTGGTGATGAATGAGGATTGGGCAAAGTTCTTTCGCGACAACCATTTCCTCGTCGGGATCTCGCTCGATGGGACGGAGCAGCAGCACGACCTCTATCGTCGTACGACGGGTGGGCAGGGAAGCTTCGCCCGCGTCATGCGTGCCATCGAGATCATGAAACGCGTAGGCGTAGAGTTCAATATTCTCTCGACCATCAATCGCTTCAATGCCGACGATCCTCTCGGGTATTACCATTTCCTCCGAGGCAATGATCTGCGCTATATCCAGTTCACGCCCATCGTCGAGCGCATCCGCCCTGGCATTGCCCGCTATACGCACGTCCCTGCGCCTCGCCCCGAGGCAAATCGAGACCTGCGCGAGGACTTCTCTCGGGCAGGAATCCAGCTTGCTCCCTACAGCGTCTTGCCCGATCAGTGGGGAGATTTCCTATGTACCGTCTTCGACGAATGGGTGCGGACGGATGTCGGGGAGATCTTCGTGCAGATGTTCGACTCTACTCTGGCGGGTTGGATGGGAGTGCCTCCGGGTGTCTGTACCCTTGCGCCCCGATGCGGACACGCAGGTATTATCGAGCATGATGGCTCTGTCTATAGCTGTGATCACTTCGTCTATCCCGAGTATCGCCTCGGCAATATCGCCGAGACCCCGCTCATCGAGATGATGACTAGCCCACGTCAGCAAACCTTCGGTGCGCTCAAGGAGGAATCGCTTACCGCCCAGTGCCAGTCTTGCCTCTATCGCTTCGCATGCCATGGCGAGTGTCCCAAAAATCGCTTTGCGCTTAGTCGTGACGGAGAGCGCGGGCACAATTATCTCTGTGCTGGTTATTACCGATTCTTCGACCACGTCGCCCCCTACATGGATTATATGAAGGAGTGTCTGATGCAGTCGCGTCCGCCTTCGCTGGTCATGCGTGGCATCGCCGAAGGCATCCTGCCACTCCCCGATTAGCACACGATCGCCCCGCCGAATGATATTTTCGGTGGGGCGATCTGCCTTTTTCTCTGTCCAGTTCTCCTTCCCCATGGCTCTGCTAGCACCGCTCAAACCCTCCCCTAGCACTATGTCGCAAAAATGATAGAACTTTTTCCCGAAAATGATGGATGTTTTCCCCGAAAAACATCCATCATTTTCTCCAAAAACATCCATCATTTTGCCCAAAAACATCCACCATTTTTCCGAACTCCTTCCATCATTTGCAAATGATCCTCTGCGGAGGCAGGCGAGTCGTTAGTTTTCACAGGCGAGATCCTCGATGATTAGCCCGAGAGTATAGGCGAGATTGCTCTGCATACAAAGGGGAATATTATCCAGCTTAAAGAGTTTGAGACTCTGCGTATCAATCCCGATGGTCAGGTGTACGCCTCTCTAATGGATGGCCAAGAGAATGTTCAGCTGTATACGCCCTGTGCAGATGGTAAGGAGAAGATGCCGATGGTAGCTAAAGCTATGCGCTATATTCATATAGATCACCTTACGCCTATCAGTAGCATTCTGGTATCTATGGCGCGAGAGGATAAACTTCCTACGCTAGATGCAGTAACAAAGATCTTCCGTAGAGAAAAAGTAAAGGGAGTAGAAAGCAACTTTACTCAACGTAAGGCAGGCACAGCAGTACGCTCCTATTTGCTGAGAGATGAACGTTGTCGTGAAGAGCTCGTCGAGATGTTCGTGCCCATGTTTGAGGAGCTACAGGAAGTAGCCAAATCAAGCCAGTTACAGCTTATGCAGGCATCAGAGAACAGCAAGAAGGGAAGGAAATGCTAGCACTCAGATTGTGAGGGGACTCCTGATCCCCGCCTTTGCTTGCTTTGGCGCAACTTCTCCAAAGTTAGATGCACAAATTGTTCGCTAAAAGAATTGGGCTCGGTGTCACACCGAGCCCAATTCTTTTGGTGAATCTGTGAGAAGAAAAATTAGCCTAGGATGATTTTGGGGGCGTAGGTGCTCCTGTATGAGCGCTTTTGGGGCTAGGTTTTGAAGGGAATAATTTTTAAATTTTTCAGGAGATGTAGCTCCGGACTGAAGTTCGGAGGAGATTTGTAGTGTTAGCGATAAAGAAGTGCGATTATGAAACAACATCTATCTATTTTTCGGCGATCGATCCAGCTCGTGGCGTTCGTCGTGTGTCTACTCCCCGCCCTCCTCTCCGCTCAGAAGATCAAAATCAAGGTGCTGAGCAATGAGATTACTTATGCATATGCCTTCGATCCTTACGGCTATGGGTATACACCGATCCCGCCACATGCTGGTAAGGATGAGCTCCGTGGAGCATGGCACAATGACGCCCATGAAACCATAGATATAGACCCTGGCAGTATATTAGAGATCCCAGGTGATGTGGAGCATATGTCGCTCTATGATGGAGAAGTAGAGTACATTGATTTTTCTGGTGCTACGGGGAGACTTACCCGACTGGTAACAGATAATCTTGTGTTGCATCGTCTCGAGTTTATGAATGTCCCGCTTCTAGATGATCTTCGGCTGGGAGGTTACAAACTTCTCCAGAGACTTGATCTAAGTGAACTCTCGGCTCTTGAGGTGCTAGAGCTTGGAAGAGGTAATGGCACTGAAATCTCGGGGTCGCTTGTGGAGGTGATTTTTCCGAGAAAAATAAGATACACTCGCTAAAACTTGAGTCGACGGGTCTGCCTTATGTTGATTTCTCACAGTTCCCAGAGCTTCGCAACTTGACATTATGGGTCGATGCTGTAGGATCTTCTCAGCAGAAATGGAGCTTCTCGGAGAACCCAAAGCTGGAGTATTTGATTCTCTCTCGAGTGGCTGGGGAGGTAGATGTTTGCCAAAATCAGAGACTAAGTCGTGTGATCTATGGTTGGAATGGAGAGGTTAAGCAACTGAAGATGTCTGGGCAGAGAAGCCTTCGGTATTTCTGGACGGAGTCAATTAGAGAGGGTGCTTGGAGTTCACAGCTAGAGCAGATTGATCTTAGTGGAACTCGATAGAGGAGATCTCTAACGAGCCCCGTGATCTCTTTGCCAGCCAATCACTCAGAGCTGTAGATATTAGTGATAATAATCTTCCCGAGAGGGTGACCTCCGAGATCATCGCTCGCATTCGTGACGTCTCGGGTGAGCCAGGTGTGCATACGTTCGTAGGGACAATTAAAACCGGTGACCGCAATCGTTTCACCGAAGAGCACCGCCGTGCGCTCGAGACGAAGGGCTGGACGGTCATTGCTACCGTGTTCTCGGACGATATTCTAGCTCAATCCGCTCGTGTAATGCCTACCGAGACGACAGACCTCGTCTATATAGATGGCGCGCAGCCTGCAGAGGTGATTCATGTCTATGGGCTCTCTGGAGTGCGTGTCCTCTCGAGTGAGACCGATGCCTCTGGTCATGCAGAGCTTTCACTTGCGGGTAAGCCCGCAGGTGTCTGCATCGTGACCGTCGGCTCGCTTCGTCAGAGCATCCTCCTGCGCTAAGAGTAGGGTATTACTGAAAGTTTCGTGGACTTTTCTTGGAGAACTTAAGTCGCCTTTCTAAGAAACAGGGTGGAGGTTCCTAAGAAAAGTCCATCATTCCTTCTGGGAAACCTTCAGGGTTCTCGGGGTGTCGAGGCTGGTTTGAGCGATCTGAGGGCTGATCGCCTAGAAAATTTTCGCCCTGGAAGAAATTTTTTCTCAATGATAATTAGTGAGTTATATATAAATATGGTCATTTTGTAGAAACTTTTTTCGATCAGGATTTGGCGGGAATGGAAAAGTTGTTCTACCTTTGCAACCGCAAACGAGACAAACATCGTCTTGGTCAGCAGCGGAGACGAGAGGTCGAAGCGGATGAAGTAAAGAGGCTA
>JBHACZ010000035.1:0-26710 GCA_041854825.1 Porphyromonas sp.
ACTTACCTGAAAAGGACTAGATAAAAAAGGGGCAGACTCCCGAGGCTCGGCATTATGGAGCGTCGGGAGTCTGCGTGTAAGCTGATCTAGTGGAATGCTAGCGCATGGGCACGAGCTGGCTAGCTGTAGAGGAAGCGCTTGATACTCTGCTTAGGCGTCTTCTCGAATGGCTCGGTGCGAGGCTCGAAGCGCTGAACCTTCTCGTATGAGCCGAGCTGCTCGTTGAGGGCAGCGCGGTGCGCAGTGATAACCTCCCAGCCTTCGGCGTCGGTGAGGCCTGCCGCTTCGATGGCGGGCTGGTTGGGGACGATGATTGCCTCCAGTCTGCCAGCGCGCATGACGACGACGCTCTCTAGGACGTAGGGGATGAGACTGATCTTGGCCTCGATCTCTTCGGGATAGATATTCTGCCCATTAGAGCTGAGGAGCATTGTCTTGCTACGTCCGCGGATATAGATGAAGCCATCCTTGTCGATAGAGCCAAGGTCGCCTGTGCGGAGCCATCCGTCTTCGGTGAATAGGAGCTGGGTCTGCTCGGGATTCTTGTAATAGCCGAGGCAGGTGTTTTCGCCCTTGACTTGAATCTCTCCGATGAGTAGCCCATTTCTGTCTTTGCGTGGGGTGGTAGCGTCTTGCTCGTCCTCTACAGGGGCGATGCGTGCCTCCATATAGCCCTTGAGCGCTTGACCGCATGAGCCTAGTCGCCACTGAGAGGCGTCGGGCGTGAAGCTGATGAGTGGGGCGCATTCGGTCATGCCATAGCCCACAGAGATGGGGAAGCCGATTCGCTTGAGGAAGGCACCCACCTCACTATTGAGGGCAGCACCTCCTGCTATGACTAGCTGTGCAGCCCCGCCCATACCAGCGAGCAGTTTCTCGCGGATCTTGCGGTGGATGATGCTGCGGAGTCCAGGGATCGCCAGCATGAAGCGCATCTTGGGCTGTGCGATGAGCGGTGCGATCGAGCTGAGGTAGATCTTCTCCAGGACAAGGGGGACTGTGATGACGATATTGGGACGCACACTGCGGAATGCAGGCCCTAGGATGGCGGGCGATGGTGCGCGTCCGAGGAGGGTGACATGTACGCCCTGGGTCGTAGCCAGCAGGACGTTGATCATGCATCCGTAGGTATGCGCCAGTGGCAGGAAGGACAGTAGGCGCATGCCGGGGAGTACGATCTGTCGCTCGATGCACCAGAGGACATTACCTGCCATATTGTTGCCTGTGACCATAACTCCCTTGCTGAAGCCAGTGGTTCCAGAGGTGTAGTTGAGCAGGAGTACCTCGCTATTGGGTGTTTGATAATATACGACATCTTCGGGTGCAAATCCCTTGGGGTAGCGTGCGGTGAAGATTTCGGCGATAGAGGCTAGCTCTCCAGCAAGTCGCTCTGTACCATTCTCAGGTGCGTAGAGAGCCTGGCCAGACTGTACGTCGATGACGCGCTCTACGCTGGACATAGACTGAGATGCGAGGGATGACCATAGATTGTCATTGATGAAGAGCATCCGCGACTCGGAGTGCTCGATGATGCTGGCGGCATCTGGAGCTGCGAAATCCTTTAGCACGGGGACGATCACAGCGCCATAAGTAATGGTGGAGAGGAAGATGATTACCCATTCAGCGGTGTCGCTACCCATCAGTGCGATGCGATCGCCTCGGCGAATGCCCGCTTTCTCAAAGAAGAGATGCCAGTGCGCGATGCGCGTGGCAAGCTCCTCGTAGGTATAGCTGTTGGCTCCGTAGTTCGTGAGAGCTGGCGAAGACCAGTATTTGCGGAAGCCCTCCTGATAGAGGGAGATGAAGTTCGTACTAACCATTGTCTTGTGATAATCCTTAGTTCTCAATCTCGTGCGTTACTGCACAATAATCAAATTGGTGAGCAAAGATACGAAAAATCACTTGTAGTACATTGCCCGTCTGCGAAAGTGGGCTATAGAGGACATTCCTTGGATTTAGGGTACAAAGAGCGCGTGCAGACAGGGACGAATCCCGCCTGCACGCGCTGAGTAATGAGATAGGGCGTTCGCCTAGAAGCGGATACCTACTGCGGTGAAGAAGCCCATGTTGCGCATGTAATTGTCGCTAGATGAGTTCTTCATCATGTCGAGGAAACCGTATTCAGCACCTACACGGAGGTAGTAGCGGTTGTACTCGAGGGCTACAGAGCCCCCAATGCCTGCATCGAAGCGTTTGAGACTTCCGCTGTTGCTGTCGTAGAGGTCGGAAGTTCGGCTGCCACTTTTGGCCTTACCTGAGAGACCATACGAGAAGTATGGACCGAGCTCGAGAGAAACACCCATGCCATCGTAGAACTTGGCACGGAAACCGATATTCACAGGTATCGCGAGCTCGTGCGTCGTGTAGCGCACATCGACATCACCGAGATCGTCGTCAAAGATCGCTCCGCCCTGCTTGTAAAGGAGCCCTGGAGCTAGATATACTTCGCTCGTGCCAGCGTCGCTTAGCGCGATCTCTGCAGCACCACCGATGCGGAGCCCTACCTTGATGCTCTTGTCGATGTTTGAGGTCTTGATGTCATAGTTTGTAAAACCTGCGCCTACCTCTGCACGGTAAGATGCGCTCTGAGCGTTGAGGCTCACGAGCCCTAGTGCCGCTACACAAGCGGCAAGAAATAGCTTCTTCATTATTTCTAATTGTTATAAGTTGTCTCTTCTGAATGTGCCAGACTGCTTAATTAGTGCAAAGATAGATAAAACTATCTTCACTCCAAATATATTTCTGATGAACGTGGTGGTCGATGATAGATGTAGTCTATCGGACTGGAAGCTTAGTGATGTCTATTGGGGAGGGTGGGGCGCTGTCGTATGGCTCTGGGGATTAGATGCTCGTATGGCTGCTGAGCCCATGGTGTACTCCCTCGCTGCAGCTCCCTCTAGATGATGGGACAAGCCTCGAGTAGATGATGGGACAAGTCTCGAGCTAGAGGGAGGGCAGTGCATACTGAGGTGTCCTCTGACACTTGCCTTGATACTCCTCCGACACTTCAATAGGGACTCGGTCGAGTCCCTATTGAAGTGTCGGAGGAGTATCAAGTACTTCGATGGCCATACGCGTACGCGCGCGGGCGCATGCTCGCGCGCGCAATATTTCATTCGGTCTCCCAGCATGAGAATGGTCGGAGTGTATAGGTGGAAGTGTCGGGGCTGTGTGGGGCCTCTAGAGGGTCTCTCGAGCTGGCTCTGAAGGCTCAGGGCTTGACAGCACAGGAGATAATAATTACCTTTGTAGAGTACTATGCGCAGAATGATAGGTGTAGTACGGGAAATAATTGTATGATGAATATCCTAGAACTGAGCGAGCAGGAGATAGTTAGACGACAGAGCCTGCAGGAACTATACAACATTGGCATCAATCCCTATCCCGCCGAAGAATACGAAGTCACGGCGTATAGCGATGAGGTGCTAGCGTCCTTCCGTGATGATGCACCACGCAGAGCCGTGCGCCTAGCTGGGCGTGTGATGGGCAAGCGCATTATGGGTAAGGCATCCTTCCTCGAGCTACAGGATGCTACGGGTCGCATTCAGATCTATATCAGTCGCGACGAGCTATGTCCCGGCGAGGATAAGACGATCTACAATAGCCTAATTAAGAAACTCCTAGACTTCGGCGACTTCATCGGCGTGTCGGGCTACGTCTTCCGCACCCAGATGGGTGAGATCTCCATCCACGCAGACGAGATCACATTCCTTGCCAAGAGTCTTCGCCCCCTGCCTATCGTTAAGGAGAAGGATGGGCAGGTATTCGATGCCTTCACCGACCCAGAGCTACGCTATCGTATGCGCTACGTGGATCTCGCGGTCAATGAGCACGTGCGCGACATCTTCGTCAAGCGCACGAAGATCTTCAATGCCATGCGTACGTTCTTCAACGAACGTGGCTATCTCGAGGTAGACACGCCCGTACTGCAGTCCATCCCAGGAGGCGCAGCGGCACGCCCCTTCATCACGCATCACAATGCGCTGGATATGCCCCTATACCTTCGTATCGCCAACGAACTATACCTCAAGCGTCTCATCGTCGGAGGCTTCGATGGTGTGTACGAGTTTAGCCGCAATTTCCGCAATGAGGGAATGGACCGCACGCACAATCCGGAGTTCACTGCCATGGAGATCTATGTGGCATACAAGGACTACAACTGGATGATGTCCTTCTGCGAACAGCTCCTAGAGTACATTTGCCTACAGGTGCACGGCACGACCATCGTACGCGTCGGGGACAAGGAGATTGACTTCCGTGCGCCCTACAAGCGCATCAGCATGTTCGATGCCATTCGTGAGCATACGGGCATAGACATCAGTCAGATGAACGAAGACGAGCTACGCGCCACCTGCCAGCAGATCGGCGTGGAGGTCGATGAGACGATGGGAGTCGGCAAGATCATCGATGAGATCTTCGGGGAGAAGTGCGAGGGTAGCTATATCCAACCGACCTTCATCACGGATTACCCCAAGGAAATGTCTCCGCTGACCAAGGAGCATAGAGACAACCCCCGCCTGACCGAACGCTTTGAGCTGATGGTCAATGGCAAGGAGATTGCCAACGCCTATAGCGAGCTCAATGACCCTATTGATCAGCGTGCGCGCTTCGAGGAGCAGCTCCGCCTGTCTGAGAAGGGGGATGACGAGGCGATGTTCATCGATCACGACTTCCTCCGTGCCCTAGAGTACGGTATGCCTCCTACGAGTGGTATGGGCATCGGTATGGATCGTCTGGTGATGTTCCTCACGGGTCAGGAGAGCATCCAGGAGGTACTGTTCTTCCCTCAGATGCGCCCCGAGAAGGTCGTGCCTCGTGATAAGGCAGAGGCTTATGCCGTGCATGGTGTCCCCGCAGAGTGGGTGCCTGTCCTGCACCGGGCTGGCTACTTGACCGTCGAGGCTATGCGTGCCGAGGAGAAGCCCGGGCGTATGCTCCAGGCTCTTCAGGATATTAAGAAAAAATACAAGCTTGACACTCTGCCTGCCCTGCGTCTTGAGGACGTCACGGCATGGCTGACCTAGGGCAGTGTGCGTTTTTCACACATACATATAGAGACGACCGAGTCCGCAGGTGGTGCTAGGCATAGTGCCTATGCCTGCAGGCTCGGACGTACAGAGTAAACGAAGGAATGAACTCTCCAGGTAAAATAGGTATCATAGGCGGTGGGAGCTGGGCCACTGCACTAGCTAAGATCGTCCTCTCTACACAGAGGCGCATCAGCTGGTGCCTACGTTCGGCTACGCACATCCGCGAGTTTCAGAGCCAGGGGCGCAACCCTAAGTATCTGACGGAGGTGCCTTTCGAGATCGGTCGCATAGACTTCTTCGAGGAGGGGGACATCAACGATTTCCTTCGCTCCTGTGATACGGTGATCCTCGCCGTGCCATCGCCTTATGCCAAGGCGTATCTCAAGCGCATGCGCAACTCCGTCCTACGCTCCAAGGTCGTCATCAATGCCATCAAGGGCATGGTGCCCGATGAGAACATGCTCATCAGCGACTATCTGCATCAGGTCAAGGAGCTCCCGCAGGCACAGATCGGAGTAGTCTCTGGTCCCTGCCATGCCGAGGAGGTAGCGCGCGATCGTCGCTCCTATATCACGGTGGGGTGCTTCGATATCGATCGGGCGGAGGCGATGAGCCGTGTCTTTACCAACGACTATGTACACTGCGCCGTAAGCCGAGACGTTATCGGCATCGAGTACGCCGCAGTACTCAAGAATATCTACGCCATAGCCTCGGGCATCTGCAGTGGGCTTAATAACGGGGACAACTTCCAGAGTGTACTGATCTCCAACGCTATTGCCGAGATGAGTAGCTTCGTTAGCTCCGTGCACCTGCTCAAACGTGATGTGACCGAGAGCGTCTATCTCGGGGATCTCCTCGTGACGGCGTACTCAGACCTAAGTCGTAATCGTACGTTCGGCCGCCACATCGGCAGTGGTAAGACCGTCCGCGAGGCACAGGACGAGATGAAGATGACCGCCGAGGGCTACTATGGAAGCAAGTGTGTCTACGAGGCGAACCGCCGTTACGGAGTACACATGCCTATAGCCGAGACGGTCTATCAGATCCTCTATACGGGACTATCTCCACGCGAGGGAGTAGATAGGCTCAGCCTCAAGTTTAAGTAAGACGGCAGGCGCAGGCAAGGCGAGGTGCCTCTCGCTCCCCAGTCTGCCAGCCTCAATATCTAATAAAGCCCGCGCGCCCAAGCATCATGATGCTTGGGCGCGCGGGCTTTTGTATTCTGTCGAGCGAGGTGGATGTCTGTCGCTACTTATCTAGGAAGCGCTGTGTCAGTCCACCGAAGGCGTCTATGCGTCTATCGCGGAAGAAAGGCCACCAGCGACGTACGCGCTCGCTACGCACGAGGTCGATCTCTACGATCGCCGTCTCCTCCTCTCTGCCTAGCTCAGCTAGTAGCTCGCCTTGCGGACCTGCTACGAAGCTGCGCCCCCAGAAGCGAATGCCGTTCGTCTGACCCGATGGGTCTGTCTCCACGCCTACACGATTGACTGTGACGACGGGAAGCCCGTTGGCAACGGCATGTCCGCGCTGGACGATCTGCCAGGCATCGCACTGACGTGTCTGCTCGTCGATGATGTCGCTACTCTCCCAGCCGATAGCTGTGGGATAGATGAGGATCTCCGCTCCGCGCATAGCCATGAGGCGTGCTGCCTCGGGATACCACTGGTCCCAGCAGACGAGTACACCCAGTCTACCCACAGAAGTGTCAATAGGCTCGAAGCCGAGATCGCCAGGGGTGAAGTAAAACTTCTCGTAGTAGGCGGGGTCATCGGGGATATGCATCTTGCGGTACTTGCCTGCGATAGTGCCATCGCGTTCGATGACCACGGAGGTATTGTGATACAGCCCCGCGGCTCTGCGCTCGAAAAGCGAGAGCACGATCACGACGCCTAGCTCGCGTGCCACGGCACCGAACTCCTCGGTACTGGGTCCAGGGATAGGCTCTGCCTGGTCGAAGATCTGCACATCCTCTGTCTGGCAGAAGTAGAGCCCGTTGTGTAGCTCCTGCAGTACGACGAGCTCTGCACCCTGCTCTGCGAGAGAGCGGATACTCTGGATGAGTCGCTTCTTATTGTAAGCGTGGTCGGCGGTATTCGCCTGCTGTATGATTCCTACTTTCATGAGTGGATGGAGTCTATTGGGATGAATGTGGCGGATGGATTAGTCACGCCACTTGTCTTTGTAAGCGAAGCCCTCGGGGATCTGCATCGTCGCGCAGTGCAGGCTACCATGCTGGCGGATGAGCGTACGGCAGTCTACGCCGATGATCTCGCGGTCGGGGAGTGCCTGGCGCAGACGCTCCAGCACGACTTCGTCAGAGCTCTGTGCATAGGTAGGCACGATGAGTCCTCCATTGACGAAGAGGAAGTTGGCATACGTTGCAGGTAGGCGGTGTCCATCCTCCTCGTGTATCGCTGTGGGTAGGGGTAGGGGGATGAGGTCGTAGGGCTTGCCATCGGGTGTGCGCAGTGCCTGTAGCTCTGCCTCCATACGGCGCAGGGGATGGTAGTGAATGTCGCTGGCATCCTCGCACTGCACATAGGCAATAGCCGTAGGACTGAGGAAGCGCGCCAGCGTGTCGATGTGTCCGTCTGTGTCGTCGCCCTCTAGCTCGCCATTCTCTAGGAGGATGAGGCGCTCTGCGCCTAGTGCATCGGTGATCATGGCACGTAGCTCCTCTTCGTCGAAGCCTGGATTGCGATTAGGCTCATAGATGCACCCGTAGGTAGAGAGGATCGTACCTTGACCATCACTCTCCACGCCACCACCCTCGAGGACGAGGAGCAGGCGATTGAGCACCTGTACATCGCTCTGGAAGGCGCGTGAGAGATAGAGGCAGCGCGTCATCAGGTTGTCTCGGTCGGCGGCGAACTTCATCCCCCAGCCGTTGAACGTGAAGTCGCTGATGGCTTTGATCACCTCGCCAGTCTCAGTTTCGATGCGGAATGAGAGCGGAGCATAGTCACGACACCAAGTATCGTTGGAGTCCATCTCCTGCACGAAGAGGTCGTGTGCGAACGTTCGCCCAGCGAAGCGCTTCGTCACGCTCTCGGGATCGGGCGTGAGGATCAGCAGGTCTTCGAATCGTAGGATCGCATCCGCCATCGCCTCGTAGCATGCCCATACCTCGGGCAGTATATGCGCCCAGTCTGTCTCTTCGTGTGGCCACGAGATAATTACTAGGTCTTGTCGTTCCCACTCGGGGATTAGAGTTAGCTTCATATATCTGTTGTAATACTGATTCTTATGTTTCAACCTACAAAGATAGCACCATTTGCCCAAACCGCCCATCCACTACTGACGCGCGGGCTACTGACTGACCACCTGTAGGGCTGACTACTTGAGACATCTTAGGGTCAAGTGGCAAGCCTATATGAGATGACAGTCGAGGTATTCTCTGTCAGCTCGGGCGAGAGAAGTTGAGTTCACGTCGTGCTCTGTACAGTTCACGTCGTGCTCTGTACAGTTCACGTCGTGGTCTGTACAGTTCACGACGTGAACTTAAGAAGTGCTCACCACCTGCGGAGACTTTCCCTTAGGGGACAGCGCGCTTTGCCTGCGGGGAGAGGTGAGAGATCTCTTAAGGGTTGATATTTCGGATATTTGCACGGGTGAATAGTATGTCGTACCTTTGCGGTATCAACGACGGGGATGTTTCTGGCTTTGACAGCGCGACGAAGTGGTTGGTAAGCATGTAGTGCGTGGGTGGCCAGCACTATAATCTCGGACATCGAACTTTCAGTTGGCGAAAATAACTACGCTCTCGCTGCGTAACCGAAGTACAGTAAGTTACGCTTAATCGCCGCAGCACATTTGCGCGACGAGACATCACTCAGGTAGCCCCCGTCTCGAGGCGACTTGACCAAGTGGTGCCGCAGTATCGAGAACCGCTCTGGGGACATCCTCTATCCAGGGTCAGATTTTAGAGGGCTAAGGAGAGGGAATGGTCGTCTCAGCCGTAGCCACCTCCCGACAATCAAGCTTGAGACTAAACATGTAGAAAGCTAATTAATTCCGTGTTTGGACCGGGGTTCGACTCCCCGCATCTCCACACCGAGCCACAAACCTAGCAGGGGAAGTCTTCTCTAGGCGAATGGCAATCCTAAGACAAAGGACTGAACCTACCACAGTGCAGGGACAGTCCTTTGTCGCTATAGATATTAGGCATCTATGCCATGCCTGCATGAGTAGGGGGCGGGTGCCTAAGCATATGACGATATATAGACAGATCAAGAGATGAATACTCAAGATAAAGTGCGGGATCAATCCCCGCGAGATACCGATCGCCCTCAGTGGCTCCCCATTAGCAAGAAGGAGGTCGAGGCGCGAGGCTGGGATGAGCTGGACGTAATCCTCTTCTCGGGAGATGCGTATGTCGATCATCCGAGTTTCGGCAACGCCGTCGTAGGGCGATTTCTAGAGTCGCTCGGGCTACGTGTGGCGATCGTGCCACAGCCCAACTGGCGTGACGACCTGCGCGACTTTCGCAAGCTCGGTCGCCCACGCCTCTTCTTCGGTGTCTCTGCCGGAGTGATGGACTCGATGGTTAATAAATATACTGCTCGTAAGCGCCTGCGTAGCGAGGACGCTTACACGCCCGACGGGCGCAATGATATGCGCCCCGACTATCCCTCTATCGTATATACCGAGTGCATTAGGCAGTGCTATCCAGATGTGCCGATCGTGCTCGGAGGCGTGGAGGGCAGTCTGAGACGTCTCACGCACTACGACTACTGGAGCGACAAGCTGATGCCGAGTATGCTGGTGCAGAGCCGTGCCGATCTCCTGATCTATGGCATGGGAGAGCAGCCTCTGCGTGAGCTAGTCGAGCGCTTGCAGGCGGGAGAGGACTTCCACAGCTTGCGCGATATTCGTCAGACCGTATATATGGCAGGACGTGATGAGGTGTTAGCCACAGAGGAAGACATCGTGCTGTTTGGTCACGAGGAGTGTCTGAAGGACAAACGCCGTCAAGCGGCGAACTTCAAGCACATCGAGCAGCAGAGCAATATGATGCACGCCAAGCGAATGCTCCAGGCGGTAGGTGATCGTGTCGTGGTGGTCAATCCACCCTTCCCTTCGATGACAAGCGCGGAGATAGATGCGAGCTTTGACCTACCTTATACTCGTCTGCCTCACCCGCGCTACCGTGGCAAGCGGCTCGCTGCCTATGAGATGATCAAGCATTCGGTCAATATGCACCGCGGATGCTTCGGAGGCTGTGCCTTCTGTACGATCAGTGCGCACCAGGGGAAGTTCGTAGCGAGTCGTAGCGAAGCCTCTATTCTCAAGGAGGTAGACGCCATCACACGGATGGAGGACTTCAAGGGATACCTCAGCGACGTAGGTGGGCCCTCTGCCAATATGTACGCGATGAAGGGAAAGGATATGTCTATCTGTGCGATGTGCAAGCGCCCGAGCTGTATTCACCCAGGCATCTGCCCCAATCTTAATGCAGACCATGCGCCTCTGACGAAGCTTCTACGCCGTATCGATAGCCATCCCAAGATCAAGAAGAGCTTCATCTCTAGCGGTATTCGCTACGACCTGCTCCTCGGGAAATACAAGGATCAGAAGCTTCGTGACAATGCCCTTACCTATGCGCGCGACCTCGTGGCGCACCACGTCTCTGGAAGGCTCAAGGTAGCTCCCGAGCATACGAGTGACAGCGTGCTGTATCTGATGCGCAAGCCTTCATTCAAGCTCTTTCACGAGTTCAAGAAGTTCTTTGACCAGGTTAATGAGGAGGAGGGACTGCGTCAGCAGCTTATCCCTTACTTCATCAGCAGCCACCCAGGCTGTCGGGAGGAAGATATGGCACAGCTCGCAGTAGAGACGAAGCGTCTAGGCTTCAAGCTAGAGCAGATACAGGACTTTACTCCCACGCCGATGACCCTCGCCACGGAGATCTACTACTCGGGGATACACCCCTACACGCTAGAGCCAGTCTTCACGGCGATCACAGATGCAGAGAAGACGGCACAGCACCAGTTCTTCTTCTGGTACAAGCCCTCGGAGCGTCGTCGCATTATGCAGGCACTGCGCCGTATCGGGCGACCAGAGCTAGAGCGCGCACTATTCGGGGGAGGCACTGGAGCCTCTTCCCGCAGGTAGTCCCCATAAGCATTCCCACGGGACTGCCTCAATAGACCATAACCCAACCATAGCAATGAGCGAACTAAGTAAGATGCTACGTAAGTGGCTCGACAAGAAGATGTACCAGATGGTTCTCGACTATATGGCACAGGCAGACGAGTCGCAGGTGGATGATGACAGTCTCATCATTCAGGCGCAGGCATATATAGAGCTAGGCGATTCGCCTCGCGCTATTGAGATCCTTGATGGTCTGTGCCAGCAAGGGCGTAGCCTCATCAAGGTGCATTTCTACCTTGGGCTAGCCTATAGCCAGATGGGAGAGCATCGCCTAAGCATTCAGCACTACGAACAGTCCAACAGCCTGGACGAAGGCAACGACTACACCGAGCACAACCTCCGCGCCATATACCGAGACTACAGTCTGCGCCTTCGCTCTGAGGAGCTATGGCAATGGCTGAGGACGACTCCCGCGCAGAGCCTTATGTCTACTCTTCCCGACTACCTCAAGGGATTGCTCCCCGAGGCAGAGATGACCATCGATGGCGGAAGGCTTCGGATGCTTCTGCACCCCGAGCGTCAGTATATGCAGTATATATACGAGTATCTCCTTAGGGCAATGCCTGAGGAGCTACGTGCGCAGTGGTCGCCGAGTATAGAGCGGACAGCCCCAGCGAGCCAGTATGACGAGCTGGAGGTGATGCAGACCTACAAACGATCTGCAACGCTAGAGAATAGCGACCGTGAGGAGATCGGTACTGGGCGAACGCTCTGGAAGCGTTATATCAAGGCATTCTACCAGGAAGACCATAGCCTATATATGGGACTGAATAGGCATGGGCTGGAGCCTTGCTACCTGGCGATCGTCGTAGAGCCTGAGTCAGGGGCTAGCCGTAAGGCATTCACCAAGCTATACGAACGCATATTGAATGAGTACATCCAGCCCCTCACCGAGCAGGAGCATCCCGTTGTGAAGCTCTTCGGTAGTGCCAGCTCTCTCTCGGGCGAGGCATACGTGGGGTTGATTGACTTGCTCTGCTACGACTATACTCGGCTAATCTCTCGGTTGGCAAGTGATCGGAGATTCATCTCGATGATCGAGGAGAGTGGGTTAGTACCTGCCATCCATCTATGCAGCTTCGCCCGCATTGGGTCGGACGATGACCGAGGGGTCAATATCTCTGATCTACATTTGCCTCCGATGGCAGACATCATTTCGCTCCTCGAGGCTATCCCAGAGGAGAGTCGCTCTCCCGAGGAGGAGCTAGCCCTTGTGCGAGCTTTGGTATCTGAGGGGCAATGGGAGCGTGCTCTGGGGCTAATGCTGGCAAATGGCGAACGCGTGGCGAATGATCCGCTCTGGCTCTATCAGATCGGCAATGCCTATATGGCTATGGAGGAATATGGCGAGGCAGCGCATTACTATGCCTGCTCGGCAGAGCTGGAGAAGAACCAGCCGCTCATCCCACACTCCGCTGCGACGAAAGCAAGCTATCTCGCAGGCGGGCTCTCGGATGCCTATTACAGCCACGACGATATAGATATGGTCGCGGGTATGCTGAGTTTCATAGAGATGCAGTTTGGCTATATCGGGGGCATCGAACGAGAGGCTTCTGATAGTGCCGAGCAGATAGTAGATATTGTCGTCATTCCACCGAGCGAGGCACGTCCTTATATACGTCTCGTGACGCTGGGGATGAGTGCTTACGAGATGTCCATTCCCAAGGAGATCGAGGTCGAGCGGCTAGAGCGTGCAGAGCTAACGCTGTGCCTTGATCCCAGCTGGCAGCTTGATACCGACGAAGGGCGCTGGCCCATCGATCTCCTGCGTGAGATGGCGCACCTGCCTCGTGAGCAGCAGGTATGGCTTGGCTATGGACATACGATAGACAATGAGGAAGCGTATGCGCCCACGACTCGTCTCTCTGCCTCTGTCCTCGACTTGCCAATGCTCGACGGCGAACGGATGCAGGAAGTCTACTATGTGGACGAAGACACGGAGGTCAATTATTATCAGATGCTCCTCCTCTACCCCGAGGAACTGAATTACTCCTACCAGGCGAGCAGTGCTGCCCTCATCGAGCTCCTCGACTCTACTGCCGACATTACCCGCCTCGATCGCCCTAGTGCCGTGACTTCCAAACCCGCGATACTTTCCCCTAAGTCCTCAAAGGGCCGCAAGGACTAGAGACTGGGGAAGGCGGATACTCCGCTTGGCTTCGGGACACGAGCGGAGGACAATGCAGTAGAGGCTATGCCATAGGATGATTCCTAGGCATAGCCTCTACTTTTATCTCTGTGGCTGTCGCTCTAGTAGCCGAGGTAGGTCGAGGGCGTGATGGCACGCATCTCGGCCTTGATGGCTTCGGAGACGGAGAGGGTGTCGATGAAGCGAGCGATGGAGTCGGCTGTAATGGCTTCGTTCGTGCGGGTCAGAGCCTTGAGGGCTTCGTAAGGTTTGGGGTAACCTTCGCGGCGGAGGATCGTCTGGAGGGCTTCGGCTACGACCGCCCAATTGCGCTCGAGGTCAGCGTCTAGGGCTTCGCGGTGCAGAAGGATCTTGCCGAGACCCTTGCTGATGCTAGCGAGGGCAATGATCGAGTGCGCCATGGGGACACCGACATTGCGTAGGACGGTAGAGTCCGTTAGATCGCGCTGAAGGCGTGAGATGGGTAGCTTGCGCGAGAGGTGTCCGTAGATCGCATTGGCCAGTCCGAGGTTGCCCTCTGCATTCTCGAAGTCGATGGGATTGACCTTGTGAGGCATGGCAGACGAACCAACCTCGCCCTCCTTGATGCGCTGCTTGAAGTAGTCCATCGAGATGTACATCCACATATCACGGGAGAGGTCTGTGAGGATGACATTGATACGCTCGAAGGCATCGAAGAGGGAGGCTAGATGATCATAGTTCGAGATCTGCGTGGTGAGTGCCTCGCGACGTAGTCCCATAGAGCTGACGAAGGCATTGGCGAAAGCTAGCCAGTCGTGTGTGGGATAGGCTACTCGGTGGGCGTTGAAGTTGCCCGTCGCACCGCCGAACTTCGCAGCCATGGGTACAGCTAGGAGCGTCTCACGCTGCTCACGTAGGCGATAGACGAAGACCTCAATCTCCTTGCCTAGGCGTGTGGGGCTAGCGGGCTGACCATGTGTGCGGGCAAGCATGGGGATGTCTGCCCATTCACGGGCATAGCCTGCGAGCGTCTCGATGACAGCGTCTAGACGAGGAACGAAAACCTCGTGTAGGGCTTCGAGGAGCATCAGCGGAATAGAGGTATTGTTGATGTCCTGCGAGGTAAGACCGAAGTGGATGAACTCCTTCTCGTCAGACAGACCGAGGGCATCGAACTTCTCCTTGATGAAGTACTCTACTGCCTTGACATCGTGATTGGTCACGGACTCGATCTCCTTAATGCGTAGGGCATCTTCGCTGGTGAGCGTGCGGTAGATGTCGTGGAGCTTGCCTTCGTCTACACGATCCAGTAGCCCAGAGAGCTGAGGGATCTCACGACTGAGCGCGATGAAGTAGAGGATCTCTACACGTACACGGTAGCGGATGAGGGCTTCCTCTGAGAAGTAAGCCGAGAGGGCATCTGCCTGACGGCGATAGCGCCCGTCGATGGGCGAGATGGCTTGTAGCTGATGAATCATTTGAGCTATGACGTTGGTGAATGTAATCGGGTGAGGGGAGGGGGCTAATCCTTTTGGGGGAGGGTGAGCTTGACTAGGACGATCTTCGTAGAGGTCGAGCGTAGGATCTCGAACGTCCAGTCCTTGATCTGAATGATCTCACCTATCCGAGGGATGCTCTGGTGATAATGTAGGATAAGACCCGCGATGGTCATAAAGTCTTCGCCCTCGGGTAGACCGAGGTCAAAGCGTTCGTTGAGATCGTCGAGCTCGAGGCGACCACTCAGTAGGTAGGTGTGCTCGTCTATTTGCTTGCAGGTGCGACGCTGGCGGTCGTGCTCGTCCTCGATGTCGCCGAAGATCTCCTCCACGACATCTTCTAGAGTGACCATGCCTGCCGTGCCACCTAGTTCGTCGATGACGATGGCGATACTGCGCTTGTGCTGCATGAGCTGACGCATCAGCTTGCTGGCATACATACTCTCGGGGACGAAGAGGGCAGGGACGATGCGCTCCGTCCAGTCGCCCGAGCTAAACATTTCGCTCGAGTGGATGTAGCCTACCACGTCGTCGATATGCTCGCGGTAGACGATGAGCTTGCTGAATCCCGTACGGACGAATCGTTCCTCTAGTACCGAGAGAGGCTGCCCTACCTCTACGGCGACGATCTCGTTGCGGGGGATCATGCAGTCACGCACCTGCACAGAGGGGAAGGTGATAGCATTCTGGATGAACTTCACTTCACTCTCGACATCGCTTTCATTATCATCCCCGTGACTACTCTCGAGATAATGCTCTAGGTCGATGGTGGAGAATGTCGTCGCTATGCTACCCTCGCTTCGCTGGCCGACGAGCCACAGTAGCCCGCGTGAGATTAGGCTGATGATGTAGACGAAGGGGTAGAGGAGGAAGTAGATGACGACAATGGGGATGGCAAGGGTATGCATCACCGCATTGGGATTGGTGCGGAAGGTGACTTTGGGAATAAATTCACCTGTGAAGAGGATGATGATCGTCCCGATGATCGACTGGCAGATGAGGATGACGAGGTCGCTACTCGTCACCTTCAGTAGTATCGGCTCTAGCATGATCGCCATGAGCATACCATAGAGGACGAGGGCGACATTGTTGCCTAGGAGCATCGCCGTGATGAAGCGATCGGGGCGAGCGTATAGGATGCCGAGGATGCTGGAGGTGAGTCCTCCACGGCTGCGCTCTAGCTGTAGACGTAGTTTGTCCGCTGAGAGGTAAGCAATCTCTGTTCCCGAGAAGAAGCCCGAGAATAGTAGGGCGATGAGGGTGTAGACGTATATCATAGGGAAGGTTAGGTACCAGACGAGGTGACGGGCTGGATGGAGGTAGGTGCTGTTAGCTTCTGCCCATCAAGCGGTGAGGGCGAGACGGTAGGCGTCGCTGGAGCTGTGGATGAAGCTTCGGGCGCAGGCTCTGTGTCTTTGACCTCGAAGTCGCCCGAGTTATCGAAGATGCGATACCAGCTAAGGTCATCGGCAGCCTCGAAGTGTGATCCGCGCAGAATGCGTCCTTGGGTGGCGAAGTATGTGCTGTCATTCGAGTACAGGCGTTTGTCTCTCCTCTGCCAGTATAGGTGAGGGGTGTAGAGGCGCTCGCCTTTGAGTCCATGGATGCGCACATTCCCTATTAGCTCCCATTCATCTCGCTCGACGTGCAGGATCGCCGTGTCGCAGGCTACCAGCTTGTTGCCAGGATGTAGACTGTCTACGCTCCACATGTGCATGCTCTCGGGGAAGTACCACTGCTTGCGATCGGGTCGATCGTAGATGATCCATAGCGGAGTGACGAGGCGGTAGCGGGTCAGCCCTGAGTCGCTCACGAGCATATCTACCTCGCGGGTGAGCATCATATAGGCAGAGTCGATGTTGATCCCGAGGTCTTGGCGCTCTACTTTTTGCTTACCACAGCTGGATGTGCCGATGAGTGTGCTAAGTCCGAGGAAGCCCAGGACGAGGGATATATACGCCCTGCGATAGGCGGTAAGCACACAGAGCCTCCGAAGCGCGTCGTGGCGACGGCTTCGGAGGCTCTGAAGTGAATGGGTAGGTGTCGGATGAGGTCTGTCGTCCATCATCGACTAATACTAGCGGATAGTCGTAGTACCGTATCCTGGCACTGTGAAGCTCTGTCCCTGACCGAGCTCTGGGTGCATGAAGATGTCTGCCTGTGAGGGGAGCATCTGGCGATACTGAGCGATGAGGCTGTTGGCTTCACGTGCTATGCTAGGATCTGCAGCTATTGCAGCCTGTAGGCGATCGATCACGAGATAGTAGACAGCGCGCTGCTTGATCTTGTCGCTAGGGAAGATGTTGTCAGCTGAGCTACCGAGTAGGCGAGCGAGGATGATCATACTGCGACCGCTTTTAGAGTTGAGTGCGAGAGCGCTGTTGCTAGCTGAGCGAGCCGTAGCATAGTTGCCCTGCTGCATGGCGATGCTTGCCATGAGCTCGTAGCACTTGAGCTTGTCGCTATTGTTCGTCGAGTACTGGATAGCCTTCTGGAGGTAATCCATAGCTTCGCCAAACTTACGATCCTGGACAGCCTTACCAGCTAGACCCATAGCTGCCTTCGCGCTAGGCTCAATCTCGAAGAGATAGCGAGCTGCAAGGAAATAAGTGGGGTCATCACAGCCAGCTGCGAGGAAGAGGTTACAAGTCGTCTCGAGGTAAGCCTTGTCCTTCTTGTGAGCTTCCACCTTGTCAGAGGTGTATACCTTCTGCAGGATGTCACAGCCTGCGAGACCACTAGCTGCGAATGCCTGGTCTACGACAGCCTTGTTCGCCTCGATGCTCTCCTGGAGCTTCGCGTTGCCTTCAGCGGCAGCGAGCTGCTGATCCATGTACTCGGAGGTGAGGAGGTAATCGTTGATATAGTTCTCGATCTTACTCTCATCTGCGCGAGCGATCACCTGAGAGGCATAGGTGAAGTAGTTGAAGAGCTGTGGCAGGGTCTGAGACTTCGTCTGGTCAATGGCAGCCTTAGCCCAAGTGTAGACCTGCTTGTAGTCTGCCTTCTCTCCGAAGTACTGTATGTAGTCGGTGATCTTGTTTGACGTGATCACGTCTACACCCTGACGAGCATCATCACCGAAGTAGCGTGCGCGGTCATCGTATAGTGCAAGGAGCCTATTTACGAGAGCAGCACGCTTGGTAGCGTCCTTCTCGTGCTCGATCTTCCACTTGAGGATGCGTACACCGTAGATGTAGATATTCTTGCTGCTAGCGGGGCATTCCTTGTAGGCGGCTTCCCAGGGAGCGACAGCATCTTGGAAGCTCTCTGCCTTGGCATAGCTACTGAATAGACTCAGATTCTGCCGACAGCGTACACTGTCCTGACCTGAGCCGAAGGGTGATCCACTAGCTGCTCCTGTCTGAGCCATAGCTGCAGTAGCGATGAGGCCTGCTGCGAGGCTGAGAATTGATTTGTTCAGTCTCATTGTTTTGTTCGTTCTTATTCCGATGATAGTTTCTGATATTACTCTCTCTTGATGGCTGGCTAGTTCACGCGAGCTTTACGGAACCAACTTTCGTTGAATACCACGCCGATCGTGGCTCCTATGTAGCGTTCGCTAACCATACCGCTCGAGCGTGGGCTAAGATGCTTGTACTCGAAGCTGACGTTGAGCGCCGAACGTCTGTCCACTAGTGGGAAGCTGATCCCGAGCGAAGCCCCTAGCTCGTAGTAGCCTGCTAGGCTACCCGATGGATTGGGTACTTGCAGATAGGAGTTGCCTCCACTGAGTCCGAAGCGATACTTGGATCTGTGCCAGGGATTGCGCGCTCTGCTGTCGGGTATCCATTCGGTACCGAGCGCTACGCTCCACTGATCTTGGAAGGTCGCTTCTAGACTTTCGTACGATGCCTCTGTCCATTTACTGTATTTGACATCTGCACCGACCATTAGTTTATCGACGATGCGATAGCTGACACCAGCACCCACGGTTAGGGGCATGGTGTATTTGCCTGAAGTGATGGTGTCGCTGGCGAGTACCTCTACATTGCCAGAGCTTGCTACTCCCTGGCGTGTGTGGATTAGCTCGCTCGTCAGGCCATAGCCTGGCGTGACGCTCGCACCGATGACGAGACGGCGCTTAGATGCTGAGTCGAGGGCAAGCTCGTACTGAACTCCGAGGTCTACCTTGAAGCCATTGAGCCGTAGGCGGTAGGTGTCTACGGGATTGTATGCACCACTTGTAGAGAAGCTCGCTTGATTGGTACGTTGCGTATTGCCGAGGATGAATGCACCATTGATCCCGAGGTGCAGACCTCCAAACGTACGACCTGCTAGACCAAGGTAAATGCTGTTGTACCCACCACTACCTCTATAGAGGCGTAGATACTCAGTGCTGTTGGTGTCACCGCCCATGGTGTCTGTCGTACCGAAGCTGTAGCCCATATGGGTCAAGGGCATGATCCCTGCACTCATCGCCATGCGTCCACCTAAGGGGAAGAGGAGTGTCGCATACTCGAGGTTGCCGAGTAGGCGCGTGTCAGAGGCACTCCCGCTCGAGAGTGTAGCGTAGCGTGCAGATACACCGACGTCCATGATGAAGGTCAGTGAGTCCACGGCCGTGTATGAGGCGGGATTGGTAGGGCTAGCGATGAGCCCATCGCGTAAACCATAGCTTAGTCCTCCCATCGCACGACTACCTGCCGTCGTCGGGCTGGCGAACGTGCCATAGCCATATCGGCTATAGGGAGAGCGGTCGCTATTGCTCTGTGCTGAGACGCTCCCTAGACTAGTGAGGAGGGCAAGCCCTAACACGAGCGTGCGTGTAGCTAGTCCTCTAGATGAGTTCATTATTGTCTTTAGCATCGTTTGTTGTACTCTAATATCTGATTCAGCCCTAGTAATACCAGGTCTGGTACGATCTCTACGTCGTGGCTCATGAGCTCGGTGATGCCATCAGCATCGCCTCCGGTCATATATATACGAGCATCGGGGTACTCTGCCTTGAGGGCTCTGATGTAGCCGTCGATCTCATAGGCAAGCCCTAGGGCTGCTCCACGCGCCATCGCCGAAGCCGTATCGACTCCGAAGCCACCCTCTATCTCGATATCATCGATCTGTGGAAGGCGGCAGGTATAGCTATGCATTGCCTTGAGACGAACGTATAGCCCTGGTGATATATTACCCCCGAGATATGTGCCCGAGGCTGATATGCGCTCGTATGTGATAGCAGTGCCGGCATCCAGCACGAGGATCTCGTGGCAGGGTGCTAAGCTATAAGCTCCGACGACGGCAGCGAGACGATCACTGCCGAGGGTAGAGCGGTCGTAGGCGACCGAGAGGGGTACGCGCGTCTCAGATCCTACGATATGCAGGTCTGCGATGCGGGTAGCCAGTACGCGCGTCGTATCGCTTGCCTCTCTGCCTACAGAGCTGTAGATGGCGCTCTGTATGGCGGGGTATGCCTGGAGTATCTCATCCAGTGCCTGCTGTGTGAGAGCGGGCATACTCCTAATGTCCAGGAGATGCGCATCGCTACATACAGCTACCTTGCAGACAGTATTGCCTTGGTCTATTATTAAGTTCACTCCGAACGTAACTTGTCAATGGGCTACAAAGTAACGCTTTTTTCTCGATACTCGGGGCTATTGTCACTATAAATCCTCAAACTTTCCCACGCCAATCGTGCGTGAGCCACCCATGCATCGAGAGAGCCAGGAGAGCGACTTACGTTTTACTTCGATAGGGACTTACTGTAAGTCGCCCTCGGGACTTACCCTAAGTCGGCAAGACGACTTACAGTAAGTCCTGAGGGCGATGATATCCCTTTTTTGAAGAACATTCGCAGAGACTACAGTAAGGCAGAAGAATTCTATCAGCGTGCTGTGGAGGCAGACCCTAAGCACGCAAATAGCCTAGGCAACTATGCCATTTTCTTGCAAGAAGTTCGTCACGACCCGATGGGGGCGATTAGCTATCTAGAGCGTTCGTTAGAAATCAATCCTCGAAAGGGTAACCTAAAGAGAATGATTGCTTTGCTAGAGGGAACAGGGGGTGATACCGAGAAGCTAGAGCATTATCGCGCGCTATTGAGGAAGGTTGAGGCGAGTGAGGGTGAGTAGCTGTGTGTATTTCCCACTAGCGGGCTGCACAGTTGAGATGCTTCTCTATCAATACGGATGCCTTGATGCTCCTTCTTGTCCGAGCAAAGGTGGTGGATTCACAACTATTATCTGTCGCTGTCGAGTGAAGCTACCCGCTCCGTGAGTTGCACCCTGCGTATGCTAGGACGGGATGTGGCTCGTGAGGTCTGTGGACTAGTACACTACGCCCGAGCGTGCTTGGTAGATGGAGTCCTCTGTAACGATCTTTTTGGCAGGGGTTCTTGTAGATATTGGGGTATTTGATATAATATCTCTATATTTGTGAGAACTATCCGTGTATCAGTTATTAGAGTAGCACGGAGTGAAATTATGGAGCTGGTGCGGATGGTTCTGCAGCGCGACTTGAAATTAACAACTATAGTATAATGAAGGACTTCTTTAAGAGCTTTTTCGCATCCTTGCTGGCATTTATAGCTGGCTCGGGATGTATGACCGTTATCATCTTCTCGACACTAGTCGGTAGTCTAGCGACCCTTGCTACACTCGGAGGGGATAAGGGCGAGCCTGTCAAGCTAAGCGCAGGTACTGTACTCAAAGTCAATGTCGGTGTACTCTCAGAGATCGTCCAGGAGGATCCGTTTGCTTCCTTCTTCTCGGGAGATGAAGCTAAACCTATCGCGCTAAGCTCTGCTGTAGAGGCTATTCGCAAAGCGAAAAATAATCCCAATATCGAGGCAATCTACCTCAATGTCGAGGGTATCTCTGCTGGGATGGCATCTATTGATGAGCTACGCAATGCACTGATCGACTTCCGCAGTAGTGGTAAGCCCATTATTGCCTATGGTGATACCTATTCGCAGAAGGCATATTACCTCTCGAGCGTGGCAGACCGCATTGTGCTCAACCCGATGGGGAGCGTTGGGCTGATGGGGATTGCTTCGGGTACATTGATGTTCAAGGGTGCTCTGGATAAGCTCGGCGTGGAGATGGAAGTCTTCCGTGTGGGGACATTCAAGAGTGCTGTAGAGCCTTATCTTCTCGATAAGATGAGCGAAGCCAACCGCCTGCAGACCCAGGAGTACATCGATGGTCTCTGGGCATCTATCGTCGATGGTGTAGTGGCAGAGCGCAAGCTTGATCGCGACAGTTTGCTGGCTGTAGTGGATCGTGGTCCAGCCTTCAGCGAAGCCAAAAATCTCGTGACGGCAGGGCTAGTGGATACGCTTGCATACCGTGGAGATATGGAAAGCATCTTCGCCACGCTGCTCTCACGTGATGCAAAGGAACTGCGTATGGTCACACTCAATGACATGGTGCGTGTGCCAGACGTGAATAAGTCGGAGGGCAGTGATGTGATTCGCGTCCTCTATGCTGAGGGTGTCATTACCGAAGAAACTAACCCTTATGGGGGAGGTGAATCAACTATCGGCTATAGCCTTGCCGAGGATCTTCGGGAGGCTGCCGATGATAAGGATATCAAGGCTGTCGTCCTGCGTGTGAACTCTCCTGGTGGTAGTGCCTTCCTCTCCGAGCAGATTTGGAATGAGGTGAAGCGTCTGCGTGCGATCAAGCCTATCGTGGTCTCTATGGGAGATCTCGCCGCCTCAGGTGGTTACTATATCTCTGCTCCTGCCTCTGCGATCGTTGCCCAGCCCAATACGCTCACGGGCTCTATTGGTATCTTCGGTCTTATCCCTAATGCCAGCAAGCTTGTATCTCGATTCGGGATCAACATGGACATCGTCAAGACCAGCCGCTTCTCTGATCTAGAGGTTGGGTTAGGTATGCGTCCTATGACGGATGATCAGCGTATGCTCATCCAGGGTGAGGTAGAGCGTGGCTATGAGGTGTTCCTAAGCCGTGTGGCAGAGGGACGTGGCATGACACGTGACCAGGTGGATTCTATCGGTCAAGGTCGTGTGTGGCTCGGCAAGCGTGCCATTGAGCTAGGTCTCGTAGACAAGCTCGGGGGGCTAGATGTCGCCATCAGCACAGCGGCAGAGCTGGCTAAGCTTGACAGCTATCGCCTCGATCACGGGGTAACCTCGGTGAGCTTCCTAGACGAACTGCTCAAATCAAGCTCGACCACCGACGACTTCATCGCTCGCCTACGTATGCAGTTCATGACTGCCGAGGAACGTCAGCTTCTGAAGGTGTGGCGCGGTACGACTCAGTACGCAGGCATTCAAATGCGTCTGCCAGACGACTTCGAGGTGTACTAGGCATCGAGACACAAACATCATCGTCAATCACAATATAACCCTCTAGCTCTCGATGCCCTCTCCTCCCAGATACGCCTGTCTCGCTCGTCCTCTAGCCTTTCTCTATGGGCTAGGGGTGAGCGTGCGGTCGGAGCTTTTTGACAGAGGTGTGCTTCGCAGTGAAGAATACCCCATTCCCATACTGTGCGTCGGGAATATTACGGTAGGCGGGACGGGTAAGACGCCTCACGTCGAGTATCTCCTAGCTTTACTTGTGCCTCATTACCGTGTGGCAGTCCTCAGCCGAGGCTACGGCAGGCGTACCCGTGGGTTAATTATAGCCGGTCCCGAAGATACTGCCGAGACGATCGGAGACGAACCGATGCAGATTCATCTCAAGTACCCTAGCGTTCGCCTTGCTATTGACGGCAACCGCAGGCGTGCGATGGCTTACCTAATGAATCTTCCCGAGCACGAACGTCCCGAGGTCGTCGTGATGGACGATGGCTATCAGCACAGATACATCAAGCCCTCTCTCTCCATCCTACTTACCGATAGCCGTCGGCCTATGTGGAGGGACAAGTTGCTACCAGAGGGTAATCTGCGCGAGCCATTCTCTGCGCGTCAGCGTGCGGATATCGTCATCGTCACGAAGTGTGCGCCAGAGATATCTCCGATACAGCGGCGTGTGACAGAGCGTTCGCTAGGTCTCTATCCTTATCAGCATATATTCTTCTCGACTATCGTCTATCGCTCAGCAAAGCGACTTGCCTCGATGGGTGAATTACATCCTACCAGAGAGACCGGTGGTGGCTTACCTCAAGGAACCCCTCTCTACGTCGTGGCAGGCATTGCTAGTCCGCGTCCTCTTCTCGAGCATCTCGAGGAGCACTATAGGGTCGTGGACAAGGGCATATACCCAGACCACCATGCCTTCACGCAGGTAGACCTTGATCAGATAGTAGCGCGTCTTCGTTCGCTTCGAGAGGGCTACCCCGATGTCTGTTGTCTGTGTACGGAGAAGGATGCTGTCCGCCTATGGGGCCTAAGACATATGCTAGCTCCAGATCTTCTTGAGCGCCTCTACTATCTCCCTATCGAGACGCGTATCCTGGGGCAAGGTTCTCAGCTCGAGCGCATCATCCGCAGGGCGGCTCATCCCCGTAGGTGAAGTCTCCTAACTAGGGTATCTCACCTCCATCTCAACCTAAAGAGGGACGGAGGTGAGCTTTCCCATTCAATCTAAAAGAACTTACTCAAGCAATGCAACGAACAGAAATATCTACCCTCGGCAAGCAAGCTCTACTAGCTCGCCTCAGCAAGCCCGCCTCTGTGCACCACGACTCGACACTGCGGGCACACGATGAGGATGCTCTACTCCTGGGCTATGAGGAGCCTGTGCGTCTCGTGAGTGCGCACCGCCTACTGCTCGAGGGAATTCACTTTGACCTCACCTACACGCCCCTTAAGCACCTTGGGTACAAGGCTCTCGTCTCTGCCCTGCTGAGCATCTATGCGATGAATGGTGCACCTCGCCAGCTGAGCCTCGTCTATGGCGTGTCGCGTCGCTTCTCGGTCGAAGATCTAGAGGAGCTACACGCAGGCATCCTGCATGCAGCCGAGCTGCATGGGGTGGAGCTGGCAATGCTTGATGTCACCAGCAGCCTCACGGGGCTAAGTCTCTCGCTCTCTCTGATGGGTGAGACCTCTGCGGCTCATGTTACGACCCGTGCGGGAGCGCACAGCACAGACCTGATCTGTGTGACGGGAGATCTCGGAGCTGCCTATATGGGAGCGCAGCTCCTAGAGCGAGAGAAACGTGTCTTCGAGGGTATGAAGGACGGGGCGTTCGAGCCAGACTTCTCTGGGCGTGAATATATCCTAGAACGTTACCTACGCCCTGCGACACGCCTTGATGTCCTTGCTCAGCTGGATCAGCGGGGTATCGTGCCTACCTCAATGCTCGCCATCACGGATGGGCTAGCAAGCGAACTGCTACATCTCTCACGTGAGAGTGGTGTAGGTGTGCGCATCTATGAGGATCGCATTCCCATAGACTTCGAGACGGCTCAGATGGCAGAGGAATTTAATCTCAACGTCACGACCGTGGCACTCAATGGAGGCGAAGACTATGAGCTGATGATGACGATCCCTCTAGGGCTCATGGATCAAATTAAGGATATCGACGGACTGCGTGTGATCGGTCATGTGACAGAAGCCTCTCTAGGCAGTAGCCTAGTGGCACGTGATGGATCAGAGATCGAGCTACGCGCTCAGGGTTGGTAGCCCTCTATGTTGCCTAGACTATGGATAAGAGGCATCACTTAGATAGAGCAGTCGCAGGGGCAACGCTGGACTATATCGACGGACAGTTTTACCTCTGGGAGGGTGCCCAGCCAGAGATACTCTCGTCGGCAGAGCCTCAGCAGCTAAGGACACCCATCGTCTCCCGTTGTCTCGCTGGATACAAGGACTATATCATAGACAATAAGCCCTATAGACTAAGTGAAGGAGAGTTCATAATGCTACATGCAGGGCAGTTCGCTCAGCAGACGGGCGTGAGCGAAGACTTTAGGGCGTTCACGTTCGCGGTCACAGACCGTTTTGTCGCAGAGATACCCGTTCCGCGCGGGCATACTGAGTGGATGCTACGTCAGCGGATCAATCCTGTTGCAGCCATAGATGATGACATTGCCTGCTGGGCAATGATGAGCTTCCTCAACCTCTCTCAGATGATCCTGCGCAATGTCTCTAAGGATAATGCCGGTGAGGCTCTCCAGCATCTACTGCTCTCGCTCTCTGCTGTCGTCCGTGATAGGTTAGAGGCAGACGATACAGCCCCCGAGACGGAGCTAAATAGCCGAGCCGAGCGTCTTGTCCGTGACTATCTCAATCTAGTGCAAGACAAGTACCGCCATACACGTCAGATAGAGCCGTATGCTCGTCAGCTCGGAGTAAGTAGCAAGCATCTGTCCAATACGGTAAAGGAACTGACCAATCGCAGTGCAGGCGAATGGATCACCCTCTACGTGATCAATGAAGCGAAAACCCTTCTTCGCTCGACCTCGATGAACGTGCAGGAGATCAGCGATAGGCTGAACTTCCCCTCGCAGTCCTTCTTCGGAAAATACTTTAAGCGCCATACAGGGCTTTCACCTACAGCCTTTCGCGATCAGCTTTAGGGTGCTTTGCCCTAGGATTCAACGCCACGCCCCATGATGTCTCTCGATATCATGGGGCGTGGCGTTGAATCCTAGGGGTTAGCCTTATTCGTCTTGCCCCTCGGGCATGACGGCGAACTCCGTACGACGATTGAGTGCATCGCACGTCTCTTGCTCCTGGGGCGAGAGCGTCGCTACATACTCTGCTGTGAGGGCTGTGCCTGCCGTGAGGAAGGCATAGCGTCCTGCGGTGGCTTCATTCACGACGAAGGGGCGACGCTGACCTTCACCCGTAGCGATGAGGCGCTCGGGAGCAATGCCCCGCTCTGTGAGCGCATTCACCACACTACGGGCGCGACGCTCCGAGAGGCGAAGGTTGTATTCGTCTGCACCATGTCGGTCAGCGTGTGCCGTCAGAGTGATGGAGATGTCGAGATTGTCTGTAAGGATGCGGACGAGCTCGTTGATGGCGTCTGCGCTCTCGGGTAGGATCACGTCCGAGTCGAAAG
>JBHACZ010000036.1:0-6497 GCA_041854825.1 Porphyromonas sp.
CTCCTGCTGTATGTATATAATGGATGGTTCGTGGGCTTGCAGAATACGGTCGTGCCGATGTATACGACTATCATCAGTAATGTCCTAAATATCGTCCTCTCTGTCGCCCTCGTGCGCTACTGGGGCATGGGCGTAGAGGGGATAGCCTGGGGGACGGTGATCGCCCAGTATGTGTCGATCGCTATCCTGCTGGGTGTCGCCCTCGTGCGCTACCGTCGGATCTTCTCGCAGTGGCGGTGGCGTGACTGCTGGGCTGTCGGGGTGGTCTTCTCGTATGTCCATATCGCCAAGTATCTGCTCCTGCGTACGCTGATGCTTGGGTCTATCTCGCTTTACTTCGTGCATGCTGGGGGGAGCTATGGCCCTGTAGTCCTAGCTGCCAATGCCCTGCTGATGCAGCTCTTCACGACCTTTGCCTACTTCCTGGATGGCTTTGCCTATGCAGGCGAAGCGCTGACGGGACGCTTCATTGGCGCACGGCAGGGGGACGAGCTGCGCAGGATGCTCTCGGCTCTGATGAGGGTGGGGGTGACGCTCGCTCCGCTTGCCTCTGCCATCTATCTCCTGTGGGCGGATGATCTGCTTGCGCTCCTGAGTGACAAGGAGGAGGTGCTTGCCTATGCCATGCACTTCCGCTACTGGGCAGTGGCGATACCTGTGGTGTCGTTCCTCGCCTTCCTGTGGGATGGGGTCTTCGTCGGGGCTACGACGAGCAAGCCGATGATGCAGGCGGTGTCTATCGCTTGGGTAGCTTTCTTCGTAGGTTACTTCTCTCTGGCTCCTGCGGTCGGTGCGCACGCGCTTTGGTTTGCCTTCCTGCTGTACTTGGCAGTGCGCTCCGCCTTCTCTACCTTCTGGGGTGTTCGCCTCGTGCGCAGGGTGGCTCGCTCGCTGAAGGATACAGCCACTACATAGGGAAGGACAGAGCCTCTGCGCTCTGTACCAGATAATTTCGTACTTTTGTTTATCGCTCTGTGCCTAGGCGCAGGGCGATATTGATATAGATTCATGCATTGCACTATGTTTACCAAGATTAGACGACTGCTCGCGAAGCATCCACCCGCCTATCTCCAGCAGAGACTCGACGAAGTCTGCGGGCTGGGTGCGCTGGAGCGACTCCTGGCATCCAACTGGCTCAATCCTTTGGCTACGCTGTATCTCTGCTTGCGCTGTCTTTCACTTGCTCAGGCGTGGCGTCTGCCCATCTGGGTGTATGGTCGCCCTCGCTTGACGTGCCTGTCGGGGCGTGTGCGCTTCGAAGGCTGTGCTGTGCGTTCGGGTATGGTGCGGATCAATGAGAGTGATATACGGCGCGAGGCTCCTTCGGCGATGACTTCGCAGACAGAACTAATCCTGCGTGGTGAAGTCATCCTGCGTGGTGGGGGAGTCGTCGGGACAGGCAATGCTATCAAGGTATTGCTCGGCGCACGTCTTGAGCTGGGGGAGGATTTCCTGATCATGGATAGGTGTGTCATCGGCGTGAGCAAGAGTGTCCGTATAGGCGCAAGGCTGGTGATGGCGCATGCTGCCCAGCTGATGGACTCGAGCTATCATTATGTAGCGCGTCTCGACACGGGGGCTATCCCTCGCTGCATAGCACCGGTCACGCTCGGCGATGACTGCTGGCTCTGCAATGGGAGCACGGTGTCGGCTGGCTCTGCCCTGCCCGACTATGCGATCCTCGCAAGCCAGAGCTTGCTCACGGCTGACTACTCGACAGACGAGGCGCACGGGCTGTATGCTGGTATGCCTGCCACTCGGAGACGTGGAGACGTCGCCTTCGTTCGCGATGGCGCTCTTCAAGATAAGCTCCGCGACCACTTCGCCACGACGGATGAACCTTATCTTATGAGCGAGGGTGACTGCGTAAGGTAGGCTGGGGTAGGAATTCGTATCTTTGTAGTCGAATAAGACAGAATTGATAGACAGAATGATAGGTAACTATGACATCATCGTCGTAGGGGCAGGACATGCAGGCTGTGAAGCCGCTGCGGCCGCTGCCCGACTCGGCTCACGTACGCTCCTCATTACCCTAGACATGAACAAGATAGGGCAGATGAGTTGTAACCCCGCTGTAGGGGGCATTGCCAAGGGGCAGATCGTGCGTGAGATAGACGCCCTCGGTGGGCGCATGGGGATCATCACGGATCGCACCTCTATTCAGATGCGTATGCTCAACCGAAGCAAGGGACCTGCCATGTGGAGTCCCCGCGCTCAGAGTGACCGCATGCGCTTCATGGAAGCCTGGCGAGAGGAGCTAGACGGAGAGCCCAATCTCGATATATGGCAGGATAGTGTCTCGCGCCTGATCGTCGAGGAAGGGAAGTGTGTGGGGGTCGTTGCGCGTCTCGGAGGTGAGATGCGTGCCAGTGCCGTAGTGCTAACCACGGGGACGTTCCTCGGAGGACTGATGCACTTCGGCGAACACCAGCAGGAGGGCGGACGTATCAGCGAACCTGCTAGCCACGGACTCACTGACCAGCTCCGTAGTCTCGGCATCCGCACCGACAGAATGAAGACGGGTACGCCTCCTCGAGTGGACGGGCGTAGCTTCGATCCCTCGGAAATGACCGTGCAGTGGGGTGATGAGGATCATCACCACTTCTCGTATATGGACATCCCGCACCGTAGTGACCTCGTCCAGCGTCCATGCTATATGCTGATGACCAACGAGGCGTGTCACGAGATCCTCCGTGAGGCGCTCGATCGCTCTCCTCTATACAATGGGCAGATCCAGAGCATCGGTCCACGCTACTGCCCCAGCATCGAGACGAAGATCGTCACCTTCGCAGACAAGCCTCAGCACCAGCTCTTTCTTGAGCCTGAGGGAGAGCATACGAACGAGTATTATATCAATGGCTTCTCCTCCTCTCTCCCTCTTGATGTTCAGCTTCGCGCCCTAAGGGCTATCCCTGAGCTGCGCAATGTTAAGATCTATCGCCCAGGCTATGCTATTGAATACGACTTCATGGATCCGACACAGCTCCATCATACGCTCGAGAGTCGCGTCGTCCCAGGGCTATTCCTCGCAGGGCAGATCAATGGCACGACGGGTTATGAGGAGGCGGCAGGGCAGGGGCTCATCGCTGGGATCAATGCTCACCAGAGTGTGCAGGGGTTGGCGCCCTTCACTCTGAGTCGAAGCGAGAGCTATATCGGTGTGCTAATCGATGACCTCGTGACGAAGGGGGTGGATGAGCCGTATCGCATGTTCACCTCGCGGGCGGAGTACCGAATCCTCCTAAGGCAAGATGATGCCGATATGCGCCTGACGCCTCGTGCTGTCGCGCTGGGGCTGGCAACGCCCGAGCGGGCACAGCTCCTCGAGGAGAAGCGTACGCTGCGTGATGAGCTGATAGAGTTCTGTCAATCCTACTCTGTAAAGCCTACCAGTATTAACCCCATCCTGGAGGCAGAGGGCGGTACGCCTCTGCGTCAGGGGTGCAAGCTTGTGGATCTGATCACGCGTCCAGCGCTCAGCTTCGCCACCTTCATCCCGCACATCTCCGCCCTGCGCCGTGTGACGGATAAGCTTCCCGCTTCGCGCCGTGATGAGATCATAGAGGCTGCGGAGATCCTCATCAAGTACAGTGGTTATATAGAGCGCGAGCGTGAGCAGGCGGAGAAGCTCTCTCGTCTGGACTATGTGCGCATTCCTGACCATCTTGACTATGCGACGGTGCAGGCGCTCTCGACGGAGGCGCGACAGAAGCTTCAGTCTATTCGCCCCGCCACGATCGGGCAGGCGTCTCGAATTCCTGGAGTCTCTCCTCATGATGTAAGTATCTTGCTGGTGCTGGTTGGTCGTTAGTTTTGTGATGCCGTTCCACGTGAAACCTAGTTGCCCGATCGGGTGATCGTTTCACGTGGAACGGTCTTTTTTGTTCAACTCTCAATTCTCCTCTTAAATGGAATCCGTGATACAATGGCTTGCTGGTCTCGACGTCTCGCTACTGAAGTGGACTAATGCGATGCATACCCCGACGCTTGATGCCTTCATGTACACTCTGTCGGACACGAAGCTGTGGCTTCCTCTCGGAGTCGTCTTCCTCGCATACCTTTTCTACCGCAAGCCTTGGCAGGAGGGTGCGTTGCTCCTGCTCTGTCTCGGGCTGTGTATTCTTATTAGCGACCAACTTGCTTCGGGGCTGGCGAAACCACTCGTGGAGCGTCTTCGCCCGACCCATACGCCCGAGCTGTCGGATTCGATTCGTGTGGTCTATGGCTATAGGGGAGGGCTGTATGGTTTCTTCTCGTCGCACGCTGCCAACTATGCTGCCGTGGCGACGCTCCTGAGCTTGATCGTTCGCCGTCGTGCCCATACGTGGCTGTGGGTGGGTCTGGCGCTCCTTGTGTCCTATACACGGATGTATCTCGGGGTGCATTATCCCTCGGATATCCTTGTGGGATTAATGACAGGATGTGTCTCTGCTCTAGTGATATATAAGTACGTGTATACTCCTGTGCGCAAGCAGTTTAGCCCGATGGGTGGAGAGCCTGGTGCGGTGGTCTATGCCTCGGGCTACGCATGGTACTGGGGGGCTTTGCTTGCTTTTGTGCCGACCATTGCCGTCCTGTCGATGCAGACCGTGCATATCCTCGAGCGTCTCGGATATTAGGGTTGGGGTGAACCTTCATCCGCCTTTGTCCGTTATGAAGAGAATATAACTAAAATGATCAAAGAAATAAGATGAATTATCTAGAGATAATGAAGAGTCGCTACACGGCTAAGGTGTACGATCCTAGCGTGCGACTTACCGACGAACAAGTAGCCACCCTCTCGGAGATCCTGCGTCTCTCGCCCAGCTCGATCAACTCGCAGCCATGAGCATTCCGCATCGTCTCTGACCGCGCCGAGATGGAGCGTCTAGCAGAGCTGTCTCAGTTCAATGCTGAGAAAATCCTGAATGCAAGCCACGTGGTCGTGCTGTGCGTGTACAAGGATGCCGAGACTTTCGAGCGTGAGCGTCTGCCACACATGGATGAGCGTGTAACTGCCTTCTATACGCAGGTGCTTAAGCCTCAGGGCGAGGCGTACGTGTCTTCGTGGATGGAGCGCCAGGTGTATATTGCCCTTGGGGTGCTGCTCACGGCAGCGCAGTCGATGGGCATCGACTCTACGCCTATGGAGGGGATCAATGTAGCAGGCTATACGCAGACGCTTGGTGACGATCGTTATCGTGCGCTTGTGGCAGTTGCCCTCGGTGCTCGCACGAGCGATGATGCCAATCAGCCCCACATCACGCCCAAAACTCGTCGCACTGACGTGCTGATCTAGAGGCGCAGGGCTTCTCCTCGGTATCGCCTCTGTATCGTGTACGAGGCGGGAGGAAGGCACAAAGCAACGAGAGCCCCTCAGCGAACTGCGGTTCGCTGAGGGGCTCTTTTCTTTTGCCCTATGCGGGAGGGTGGGGCGTGATGCTCTAGGTGTCTGGCGCGACTTCGATGATGAGGGTGATGTCTCCCTATCGAAGTGTCTCCCGAGTCCCTATTGAAGTGTCGGGGGACTGTCTATTGATGTCTCCCCTGAGTCCCTATTGAAGTGTCGGGAGAGTACTCACTAGACAGGTAGGAGAGACCTGGGTAGGGAGGTGGGAGCGTGTCGAGGTATGGCGGATGTGGAGGCTTGCAGATATCGCGGACAATCCTTAATTTTGCCGAACCAAAGCACGCCCCTCGGGTGCGCGTTCAGCCCTCGGGCTGGGGCAAAGGGGGACGGCAAATGCGGTAGTAGCTCAGTTGGTAGAGCATCGGCTTCCCAAGCCGAGGGTCACGAGTTCGAGTCTCGCCTACCGCTCTTCATCACATATACATGCTCTCTTATGTCGATACTTACGACGCTTTCAGAAGAACTCACGCGCTTTAGTTTCTCGGAGATTCTAGAGACTTTCCCCCCGCTATTCGTTACGATAGATATTCTCGGTGCTATACCCATTGTCCTGGCTCTTAAGGATAAGGGGCAGAAGTTTAGTGCCTCTCAGGTGGCGATATATTCGTTTATTATCCTGCTTATTTTCCTCTTCACGGGGGAGGCAGTGCTGGGTGCTCTGGGGATCGACCGTTATTCGTTCGGCGTGGCGGGTGGTCTGATCCTGCTGGTGATGGCAGCGGAGATGGTCTTTGGGCTAACGATATTCAAGGAGGATGGTCCCACAGCCAACGCGACCTTCATCCCGCTCGTCTTCCCGCTCTTCGCCGGTGCGGCAGCGTTCACGACGCTTCTTACCCTACAGACGCAGGGTTTTGCTTATGTCAATCTGGTGATCGCTGTTCTGCTCAATATGATTTGCGTCTATGCGGGTCTTCGCTTCGTCGATCCTATCGAGCGACTTCTGGGTAAGAATGGCGCCTATATCCTGCGTAAGTTCTTCGGGGTCGTCCTGCTGGCTATCGCGGTGAAGTTCATCGCAGGCAGTCTGATGCATGTCATCGCTGCGATCCATGTAGGGGTGAGCAATATCGTTCAGGGCTAGGCTCTAGGCCGATCCTAATAGGAA
>JBHACZ010000037.1:0-36840 GCA_041854825.1 Porphyromonas sp.
CCTAAATGTCTTAAGGAAGCTGGCCTTGGGGATCGTTAAGGCTCAGAAAGACAAGCACTCTGTGAAGAAGAGAATGTTTAAGGCGGCGATGAATCCAGAATACCTCAGAAAGCTTCTCAGAATTTGATGCGGTTGCCCTGTCTTCCACAAGGGAACCAAGGCTGCTAACATCGGTCTTAGTCTCGGAGCATATGGTTCCAACACCACAACCTTCCTCCCTATCAATGCTTCCTTTGACATCGGCATCGTGGACGACGTCTTCACTGATGGCATTACCCTTAGCCTCGGCGGATATGCCAACTACTATGGCTACGACAACTCCTACTTTAGCCTCGGTGAGAAGTATGGTATAAAGGGATCAAGCATCCTACTCGGCGCTCGTGGTGCACTCCACTACCAGTTCGTCGACAAACTCGACACCTACGCGGGTCTTATGCTGGGTTACCAAATCGTGAGCTCTTCCGAATATGGCAAATACATTGGCAACTACACCCACTCCGGTAGTGCTGTCGGCTATGGTCTATACGTTGGCGCACGATACTTCTTTACAGAGAACATTGGTGCCTTCGCGGAGCTAGGTTATGGTGTGGCAGCACTCGACCTCGGGGTAACATTCAAGTTCTAAGCAACGCGAATTCGGCTTAGCACTCATCGACCCTATCACTGCCAGGATAATCGTATCCGACATACTATTCTTATAGAGACAGATACAAGTCCTCCAAAATGATGGAACTTTTCTGGCAAAAACATCGATGTTTTCGATGAAAAAGATCGATATTTTTGAGGGAAAAGGTCGATGTTTTTGAGGAAAAAGTTCTACCATTTCTAAAAGTCGCCTAGCAAGTCACTCGAGAGAAACCAAAGATATAGAGAATCAAGAGAGACAAGTCTCTCGGTGATAAACCAAAAGAGAACCACAAGGCTACTTTCTTACGCCGAACTCGCGTTAAGTAGAGCACTCCCCATCTATCGACATCCAACCCGAATACAGAGCCATCTCCTCATAGTAGGTAGATGGCTCTGCTCGTCATAGGGGTGAATCTCTTATCTTTGTAGCACATTGCAAGAAGATTCATAACGAAGATATTTATACTCACATATGCTCTATACCCCTATCCGCTTTGCCGTCATCGGCTGTGGTCACATTGGTCGTCGCCATAGCGAGAAGATCACTCTAGATCCCCGTGCAACACTTGTCGCTCAGTGTGATATTCTTCCCCGCACAACCTGCCTCGGAGAGACCGGAGAGGCGTATGATGACATCCCATACTTCAGCAGTGTGGAGGAGTTACTGAGCTCAGATATAGAGTTTGACATTGCCTCTGTGTGCGTACCCAACGGCCTGCACGCTGAGATAGCTGAGGCTGTCCTCGCCTCAGGACATCACGCCCTCATAGAGAAGCCTATCGTTCTGCGCCTAGAGGATGGCGAGCGTCTGCGTACCCTTGCAGAGCAGAGAGGGGTGCGTATTTATGGAGTCCTACAGAATAGATATAGCCCCGTATCACGCTGGCTCAAGGAGACAGTCTCTAGTGGGATCCTCGGGCAGATCTACCACATTCACCTAGACTGCCTATGGAATAGAGACGAGCGCTACTATACCCCCGAGGGATGGCACGGCACTATGGCTCTCGATGGCGGGACGCTGTACACCCAGTATTCACATTTCCTCGACCTTTTGCTATGGACGATGGGGGAGATCAAGGTGCAGGATGCACGCTTTGCGAATTATGCTCACGAGACCATGATAGAGTTTGAAGATAGCGGAGTCGTACGCTTCCGTACTGCGAGTGGAGCAGATGGGCTAATCACCTACTCGACAGCTGTCCACGGACGCAATCTAGGAGTCTCTATGACCATCCTGGCTGAGCGCGGGGCTATCCGTATCTCTGGTCCTTACCTCAATATCCTCGAGCATGTATCTATCGAGGGGATGGACACGCCTCCAGAGCTTGCTCCTAGTGCCGCAGGCAATCAGTATGGGGGCTATAGCGGTTCGGCTCAAAATCATCACCACGTAATCGCCAACGTCGTGGCATCTCTCCTAGGCGAAGAGGCTTCGACGACCGATCTAGACGATGGACTTGCCGTCGTTCGTCTCATTGATGATATCTATCGCCATCGCCAATAGAGTCTAGGCATTATATCTGGCAAAGAGTTTTAGCTCGGAAAGTCGTACCTTTGGAACGGCTAAAGCTCTCAAGGAGCGAGATAGCCACGACATAATTATAGAGACTCTTGATAAATGAAATATAAGACAACGAATGCCAATCGCGGATGCTGTGCAATGAATGGCGGAGGATGCAAAGGTTGCTCTGCCAAGCAGATGAGCATTCACGACTGGCTAAGTGATATCCCTGAGAGCTTGCAGACGACCGATATGGTCGAGGTGCAGTTCAAAAACACCCGTAAGGGCTACTACCTCAATAGCGAAAAGCTAGATCTCAGCAAAGGCGACATCGTCGCTGTAGAGTCTTCACCTGGACACGATATCGGTGAAGTTACTCTGACAGGCAAGCTCGTCGAGCTAGCGATCAAGAAGAATCGTTGGCGTCCCGAGCGTGGAGAGGTACAGCGCATCTATCGCATTGCTCGCCCTGGTGACATTGAGCGCTGGGAGGAGTCCAAGCGACTTGAGGAGCCCACGATGATCCAGTCTCGACAGATAGCCGCTGACCTTGGGCTAGAGATGAAGATCGGTGATGTGGAATATCAGGGAGATGGCAACAAGGCTATATTCTACTACATTGCTGATGGACGTGTGGACTTCCGTCAGCTCATCCGCGTGCTAGCTAGCACCTTCCACGTACGTATCGAGATGAAGCAGATCGGAGCACGCCAGGAGGCAGGTCTGATCGGAGGTATAGGTCCCTGTGGTCGTGAGCTCTGCTGCGCCAGCTGGATGAAGAGCTTCGTCTCGGTCAATACCAATGCTGCTCGCCTGCAGGATCTCTCCCTCAATGCCCAGAAACTCACTGGCATGTGTGGTAAGCTCAAGTGCTGTATGAACTATGAGGTGAATGCCTATGCCGAAGCTCAGAAGAGCCTGCCTAGCCGTGAGGTAGTACTCGAGACCAAGAAGGGAGCTTACTATCACTTCAAGACCGACAACTTCCAGCGCCTCATCACCTATAGCACCTCCAGCCGCTTTCCCGAGGGACTAATCACCGTCTCTGCCCGACGTGTATTTGAGGTCATCGCGATGAATAACGCTGGCACGAAGCCCGACTCTCTCGACTACGACGATGAGAAGAAGAAGCCTAGCACCAAGCCTCTAGATATCCTCGAGGACAATAGCCTTACCCGATTTGACAAAAAGCTAGGCAAGCCCAAGCGCACCAATGGGCGCAATGGCGACGAAGCCTCCAATGGACGCAAGCGTCGTCCCGAGGGTTCGGTACGCTCAACCCACAGGGATGGGGCTAGGACAAATGGCAACACATCCGAGACGTCCACCCCTAACGGTGAAAGACAGACACTGAGTGATCGTCCTCAGGGGGAGCGCCAGCCCCGCGGGGAGCGCAATGGCAATCGCCCACGAGGTCGTGCACCACGTGAAGGTCGCCCACGAGGTAGTAATGACGGCTCATCCTCTAGCTCACCCGCCTAAGTTCGACTAAGAGAATTATTCTCATTCTTGCCTTCTCGACGATAGCCTACGTATGAGATCTCGCTTCTGGCTTTTAGTCTTCGTCAGCCTCGCCACTCTTAACTTAATGGGATGTCGAGAGCTCAGCACGACCCGTACCTATATGGTGCAGCTAACCGATGGAGAGCGATGGGACGAACATACCCCCAGATCAATAGACCTCCTTGTCGAGCATGGCAAAGAGCGGTACGATATGGGTGTATTCCTACGCCACGACCACAGACTAGACAGGATGAGCGTACGCCTGAACCTTATGCTCCATCGATCGGGAATGCCTGTCTGGCAAGACACCATCGAGCTGACTCTAGCGGAGAAGCCTCGGCATTGGCTTCATGCCCGTCCTGCCATGCAAGAGGTCGAGCTATATCTACCGAAGCCCCTAGAGATAGAGTACACGGGACGATACACTCTAGAGATCCGTCCTCTACACGATACCCCGACCGAGGGAATAAACACTATAGGTATTACTCTCACCCCAATAGAGCGCCCGCAGCCCACTTCCAGACCCTCGCTAGGGTAAATTCTCTCGGACTGGCGAAGTAGCTCTCTAGCTTTCACTCTCACGAAATGAATACCCCAGATATTTATCCCGCGCACTTCGAGGAGCGAATAGGCTTCAGCGAAGTGCGTGCACAGCTGTCGGCCTACTGCTCTAGTGAGCTAGGTCGTCAGCTCGTAGATACGCTCGGTGCCTCGGTAGAGTTCACCGAGATACATCGTGCACTAGCAGAGGCGTCGGAGATGATCTCTATGCTCAGTGCTGGACAATCCCTCCCTAGCCTTATCCTCGTAGATTGTCGCACTGCCCTAGCACGCATTCGTCCAGACCGAACGTATATGGAGGAGAGCGAGCTACAGGACCTTCGTCAGATGCTCTCGGCTCTGCATGCTCTGCACACGTTCTTCACAGAGGAGACACGCACAGGCACTGCAGAGGACGAGTCTCTCGCCTATCGCTATCCCACTCTAAGTCAGATTTGGGTAGATGCCCCTGTCTTCCCCAAGATAGAGCAGAGCCTCACTCAGCTTTTCGATCTAGAGGGGCGCATCAGAGATACCGCCAGCAAAGAGCTCCTACGTATACGCCGTGAGCTACGTGAGACCGAACGCAGTCTCTCGGGGACGCTCCAGCGCATAATGCGTCTAGCCCGTACAGAGGGCTGGGTAGAGAGTGATGTACAGCCTGCCATGAGAGATGGTCGCCTCGTCATACCCCTATCACCCCAGCACAAGCGCAAGATCCGTGGTATCGTCCACGACGAGAGTGCCACGGGCAAGACGGTCTACGTCGAGCCAGTAGAGATGGTCGAGGCCAATAACCGCATTCGCGAACTCGAGGGAGAGGAACGTAGAGAGATCATCCGTATCTTGATGGAGATCGCCAGCAGACTACGTCCCAATATCTCCCACCTCATCCATGCCTACAATCTCATCGCTCAGATGGATCTCATCCTCGCCAAAGGGCGATGGGCGATAGAGATGCAGGCACTATGCCCCACGCTGGCAGACGAACCGCGTCTCTCGTGGTACCACGCACGCCATCCGCTACTCCTGCGCAGTCTCCGTGCCGTAGGACGTGAGGTCGTACCCCTAGACATACAGCTAGGTGCTGACACCGGACGCATTCTCATTATCTCGGGTCCCAATGCTGGGGGAAAGTCCGTTTGCCTCAAGACCGTCGGGCTCCTGCAGTATATGCTCCAGTGTGGCCTGCCTGTACCTATGGCAGAGCACTCAGAGGTGGGGATCTTCCGACGCTTCTTCATCGACATCGGCGACCAGCAGAGCATCGAGGATGATCTGAGCACCTACAGCTCGCACCTGACGAATATGAAGCATATCGAACGCAATGCCGATGGGCACTCGCTGATACTCATTGACGAATTCGGCGGTGGCACAGAGCCCACGATCGGAGGAGCAATAGCAGAGGCACTGCTAGAGCGCTTTGATCAACAGGGTGCCTATGGAGTCATCACGACCCACTATCAGAATCTAAAGACCTTCGCCGAGCATACTCCAGGGCTGATCAATGGAGCTATGCTCTACGACCGCCACCTAATGCGCCCGCTCTTCCGTCTGTCTATCGGACGCCCTGGGAGCTCCTTTGCTATCGAGATCGCGCGCAAGATAGGTCTACCCGAGAGTGTCATCGCTAGAGCCACAGAGCAGGTCGGTGCACACTATATAGATATGGACAAGTATCTCCAGGACATCGTCCGAGACAAACGTTACTGGGAGACCAAGCGTCAGAACATCCGCAAGGAAGAGAAGAAGCTACAGGAGGCTGCCGATCGTTTCTCTCAGAGTGCCGACGAGACCGAGCGTGCCCGTAGAGAGATACTTCGCGAGGCACGTGCAGAGGCAGATCGCATCATCCGCGAGGCTAATGGACAGATCGAGCGTACCATCAGAGAGATCCGTGAGGCAGAGGCAGAGCGCGAACGCACTCAGCGTATCCGCGCCGACCTCAAGCGTTATCAGGAGGAACTTCATCAGGAAGATACCCCCGACACCAGCACTGCTAGCGAGAAGGCACGCCGTGAGCTCGAGAAGCTCCTACGTCGCCGTGAGCGACGCGAGAGCGGACAGAGCAAGCGTAGCAAACAGACCGCTGTCCCCTTGCTCGGCACAGCAGGCATCGCCTCATCCCAGACTACCCCTACCCCCGATGCTCCCTCCGAGCAGGTAGCCACACCACAGCAGTGGCGTGTAGGCGACAGCGTCCGCCTTAGCGGTCAGCGTGGCATCGCTACGATCACAGCCGTAGGGAGCAAGGAGATCACCATCGCCCTCGGGATGATCAAGATGAATGTCTCACCCGATCGCCTCCGACTCGTTAGAGAGGAAGAGGTACGCAAGAGCAAAAGCCTCAGCGGTACCAAGTCTTCTGGCAGTGGTGGGCAGAGCATCATTGATCAGATCCACGACAAACGGCTACACTTCCGCTCCGACCTGGACGTGCGGGGACTGCGTGCCGCTGAGGCAGCTGATGCCGTGGCTTACTTCATCGACGACGCCATACAGCTCGGAGTCTCTCGCGTGCGCATCCTACACGGCACAGGCACGGGAGCTCTGCGCGAGGTCATCCGTCAGTATCTCTCGGGCGTGCGAGGCATTCGTCGCTACGCAGACGAGCACGTACAGCTCGGAGGGGTTGGCATCACGGTGGTCGATCTTGAGTAGAGCTCGCCGTATGCACTCAGGTCTCTATTCCCTAGGCGTCATCTTACCTAATGGCGGTACACATCCCCTGCGTCTCGGTATTCGGTGAGAATGCTTATCTTTGTGCAGTTATCATTACATTAATCAGATAGAAATAAGAGTAATCGCTTTATGGCTACTACATCAGACTTTCGCAATGGTATGTGCCTTGACATCGATGGGCAGTACTACGTCATCGTCGAATTCCTACACGTTAAGCCTGGCAAGGGTCCAGCTTTCGTTCGCTCTAAGCTCAAGAATGTCGCTACCGGTCGCGTCCTAGATAAAACTTGGAATAGTGGTGTCAAGGTAGAGGAGGTACGCATCGAGCGTCGCCCATACCAGTTCCTCTACAAGGATGAGATGGGTCTAAACTTTATGCACCCTGAGACTTTCGAGCAGATCTCTATCCCAGAGGCTACGATCGACGGCGTGCAGTTCCTCAAGGAGGGTGATATGGTAGAGGCTATGGTACACGCTGAGAGCGAAACCGTCCTCACCTGCGAATTGCCTCCACACGTTCAGCTCCGTGTTACCTATACCGAGCCAGGTCTCAAGGGCGACACAGCGACCAACACGCTCAAGCCTGCCACTGTAGAGACTGGTGCTGAGGTACGTGTTCCCCTCTTCATATCTGAGGGCGAACTGATCCTCGTAGACACGCGCGACGGCTCATACATCAGTCGCGTCAAGGAAGGATAGTCTCCCTCCTCGACTGCTCAGTCATACACAGCCCCATCGAACTCCGTTCGACGGGGCTGTGCTTTTGGATCTCCTTAACACATCACCTTATCTCTATCTCTCGACTTAGTTTAGAATAAAGATCGCAGATACTCTAGATCAAGATCCCGACTTAGGCGGATCAATCTCTGTCCCAAAGTTTGGGATACGTATCCCAAGCTTTGGTTTATGTAGACCAAACTTTGGTTTATACAATCCAAACTTTGGATCGAAGGTCGATTACCCTGAATCCCCTAGACACTTCATCTATATGCTCATCTATGGATCAAGGTAATACGCTCGATCAATGCACTATATAGTACCTTAGATCCGAGTATAGCTGAGCCAAAATGCCCTAGCTTACATTTGAGCCACACACTATGAGCCTCGATCGCAAACTAATCACTATCTTTGGCAATAGAATGTAAAATAGAGCCTCCTACACGATACCCCTCCTGAGGTGGGCTCATCAAACTCAGTCAGACTAAAGATGAAGCCTATACACAGCCTGCACGCGGTAGCTATCGCCATCGTCGCCCTCATATTCATACTGCCTATGTACGCCAAGCCACAGCGAAAGACAACTACCAAGATACCCCCCGCCGACAGCCTCGTACTCCTACAGCGCGAGATCATAGATGCCGAGCAGAAGGGCTTGCCTAAGACCGTAAGCAAACAAGCCAAGCGCCTGTCTCAGCTTGCAGAGCGGCAGAGGAACTTCCCACACCTGCTCTACGCCACGATGAAGCAAAGCGAGGCACAGGAGCGGATCAACTCGGAGAATCGCACAGGCATATTCTCCGAGCTGGAGCGTATCAGCCTACTCCCCTGGCTAAGCTCTACAGAGCGCACAAGCCTTGCCCTAAGCACGGCTGAGATCTACCTTGATCATCGCAATGGCTACCGGTATTACCCAAGGCTATCTAATACGATAGGTACAGCCGACCCCATTATTCCCAAGGCCTGGACCACACCTCAGTACGAAGCGAGGCTCACGATCCTACTTGAGCGAGCGTATACACATCTAGAGACACTCTCGGAGCCTGACCCTATGATCTACAGAGAGGGGAAAGCAAGTAAGGGACGTACACTACTAGAGCAGGTCTCCTCTATTGCCCTAGGTCTACGCGATGACCTCCCAGCGAGTAAGGCGCTCACCATCTCTGCACTTGAGAGATATGAGAAGCTACAGATCTCCGAGCCCAATAAGCTCCGAGCTCAGTATACACTAGCCAAGCTACGAGGAGCGAGCGCCACCGAGCTAGACACCCTGCTAGAGAGCTATAGGCATCTTCCAGAGGTTCTTAATTATATCGACTACAGCCTAATCTATCACTGGGGGCATACGCTTGGTACTCGTGGTGCAGTCGAGCGTATCGATCACTTCTGCGCAGGGCACAGGGATATCCCCAGGGAGGTCAGCGACCAACGGACGTATCTACTCGCTCCTCGGCTAGATTTAGGTCTGATGAGTAGGCAGATCCTAGGGCGTCGATCACTCGAGCTCTCTATCCGCCATCAGCATCTGGAGAGCGTACGCGTGGACATCTACCCACGTCCACTAAGGGGGCTACTAGACGACAAGCACTATTACTTCGAGGAGACACCCCAGGGCAAGCCCCTACTATCTCGAGACTATACGCTCGCAGACAGCGACACCTGGGCTGAGCAGACCCTAACGGACTCGATAGAGATGCCTGCGACGGGAAATTATCTCGTCGTGGTATCAGGTAAACGACTACAGCGCGCTACACCCTCTGGAGAGCTCGTCGAGCGCAGTGCCGTCTCCGTCTCTGACATTTTCCCCATTATGCGTACCATCTCGAGAGTTGAGCGCAAGATATTCTGGCTCAATGCCGTCAGTGGCTCCGCTCTCCCTAACCTACCTCTAGAGATCGCTCTAGGGAATAAGCTCTCCGAACGTAAGACAGACCAGGCAGGTGCAGTCAGCTTCTCCAACGCCAGAGAACGGATCACTATGCGCGTCAAGGATAGTCGGGATCCTCTCCGGATCGAGCAGTACCTCTACGACTATCCTCAGGAGCTTCTTGCGAGCAATGCTAGTGAGTCTCTCCTCTTCATCACCAGCGAACGCGGAGCCTATCGCCCTGGTCAGACGGTATATCTATATGGTTACCTATGGAAAATCGGCAAGCGTGCTGAAGATGCCCAGGCTATCTCAGAGCGTACCCTCAGGCTAGAGGTCAATGACCCAAATGACGACACCATCTACACCGAGGAGATAGAGACGGATAGATTCGGTCGTGTACAGGCAAAGTTTGACATCCCTGCGCTCGGACGCCTCGGCAGGTATGAGATCTCGCTCGATGGATCAGGGCTCTGGGAAGCGAGTACGGAGATAGAGGTCTATGAGTACAAGCGACCTCAGTTTGAGGTCAAGCTTACTCGCCCCGATCGTATGCTTATGCTCGGGGATAGCATAGAGATCGAGGCCCTCGTAGAGGAGCTGAATGGCGCACCGATGAGCCATACTCCCATCGTGTACTCCGTCAGAGTGCAAGAGTATACGCCCTGGTGGAGGTCCTATGGCAATACCCAGAGCAAGACCAGCGAGTACACCATCACTACTGACGCCACAGGCAGGGCTATACTTCCCCTGCACCTAACTAGACTATCCGACACCTCCGAGGATGCTGGACCTATGGTCTACGAGATAGAGGCACGTGCTACCTCCAGCACCGGAGAGACGCAGAGGGATCAGATGCGCCTCATCGTCGGGGATAGCTTTCACTCCCTAGACTGCTCTATGCCTAGATTCATAGATCGAGAAGGCTCCGCCACATTGCGCTTCGAGGCGAAAGACAGAGACGGAGCCCCTATCCGCCAGCCCGTACAGATCAGTATCCTAAGAGAGGGCAAGCTCCTACGTCAGGACTCTCTGCAGAGCGAGACCGACATAGACCTTAGCCCATATACCTCACGGCTATCCTCAGGCTGGTACACTCTGCAGTATAGGCTCCCTCTGCTCTCGGGCAAGCACTATGAGGGGAGCAAGAGCTTCTACATCTACGGCACCAGAGACAGGCAGATCGATCTCCAAGGCAATCCTCTGATGCTCTGCGCTAGCAAGCAGACATACCGCGAGAACATACCTCCCAGCATATACTACGCCTCTGGTCAGCCCGACAGCTATGTATACTGCACGGTGATCCTCGATGATAGAGCTGTGATGACCGACGTCGTCCTACGTCCTAAAGCGAATATCCTCACAGCACTGGATCTTAGTCCCTACCTCAAGGGAGGAGCATATCCCGAGACGATCATCGTCAATATGCAGACAGTACGCTATGGACGTAGCTACGAAGAGACGCTCTCCCTTACGCGTCAGCAGCCCGACAAGTCGCTTGAGCTACGCTGGGAGACTTGGCGAGATCGCATCCGCGTAGGCAGTGAGGAGGAGTGGCATATGCAGGTCTTCTACCAAGGAAAGCCCATCACTGCTGGTGTCTCCAGCTGGATGTACGATGCCGCTATAGACCTCGTTCAGCCCTTCGATGTAGGTGCTCCACAGGTGCGTATCTCCCCAGATCGATTTCTCAGAGAGCTACAGGCGAGTAGTCTTGCCTTTGATCCCAAGACTCCTACACTCTACAAATATACAGACCAGGACCCCAAGCTGAAGGATATCCCTGAGGAGATGATGGTCAGCGAAGATGCACCTCTGATGGAGGCTGTCGCGGTCAGTGGAATGGGTGCTCCACGGATGGCTATGGCTACTCAGAAAGTCGCGTTCGCCACTGCGGACGAAGCACCTTCACCCTCTGCCCCTATCGTAGTGCGTACAGAGCTCGGCGAGCTGTCCTACTTTTATCCGATGATGACCACGGGAGCAGATGGACGTGTGGCTTGGTCTTTTCGCCTGCCTGAGAGCCTCACGAGATGGCGCGTAGAGGTGATGGCGCATACACTGGGGATGGACTATGGACATCGGACGGACTACGTCGAGAGCTTCCGTGAACTGCAAGTACGCCCCTACCTGCCCCGTCAGCTACGCCGAGGCGATAGCTCTACTCTCACGACCTCGGTACGCAATACGAGTGACCGCACCCTCACAGGGGTGCTACACCTAGAGCTATTCGACACGCGCACGGATAGTCTCGTGCATACCGCAGAGCGACCTTTCTCTCTAATGGCTGACAGCGTGCAAGGCTTTACCTTCGCAGTGTCTGCCCCTGTGGGGATGGATAGTGTCGGTGTGCGCCTGCGCGGTGTAACGGAGCATTTCTCCGACGGGGAACAGCATATCCTACCCATTGTCCCCGATACAGAGGAGACTGTACGCGCCCTAGCCTTCATCCTCACCAAGGCTGAGCCACAGACCTTCGACCTCTCAGGTCTCTTCCCTTCGGGAGGCTTCCTTCCCGAGGCAGGGCAGCTAGATATTCGTCTTGAGAGCAATCCTATGTATCTCGCCTTGCTTAGTCTACCGACACAACTAGAGGTACAGAGCGATGATGCCATCTCCCTAGCTACTGCACTCTATGCCCAGCGTCTCACGCGCTATCTCTCTGCCCAGCCAGGTCTACGTGCCTGGCTCGATGCACGTAGCGAGACGATAGCCCCAGAGCGTAACCCTATCCTACTTACTCCTACCGAGCAGACCCCCTATCATCTGCGCCTCGAGGCACAGCGTGAATATGACCGCCTCATAGCCCTACGCACTGCCCTAGACAATGCCACTGAGGAGCGTGAGACCGCTCTAATCGATCGGCTTACCCAGCTCCGAGGCTCCGACACTCTGACACCTTGGTTCCCAGGGATGAAGGGGAGTCCGTATGTTACCCTCTCGGTAATGCGTATTGTCCTACGTAGCCACACGTTCGTCAGTGATAGCACACGCAAGGTTGATCAAAGCAAGCTACTCTCTATGCTCTGGACAGGCGTTGATCAGGAGCTGGCACAGGAGGTCAAGCGCATCCAGGAGTACGAAGCCAAGAGCAAGAAGCGAGACTATGCCGAGATCCCCTATCAGGCTCTCGACTACCTCTATCTGCATACGCTATCGGATGGACGTTCGCTAAATGGGAATAAGGTGGCAGACTTCGTACGCCCTCGCCTCAAGGCTATCGTACATACGCTCCCGCTGGAAGAGAAGGCACTAGCCTCGGCAGTCTTCGCTCCCAGCGATCGAGCACTTGCCGATACACTCCTTATGTCCCTACGCGAGCACCTCAGCTACGATGACGAGGGCGCATCCTTCGCCAATATCGGCACGCGCTACTGGTGGTCGAGTCGCGTCTACTCGACGATGACACATACCATCGAGGCGCTCGTCAAGCTATCCCCCGATCAGCTAGATACCATCACTGCAATGCAGCGCTGGCTACTCGCGCAGAAGCGCGGCGTACAGTGGGAGTCCCGCCTAGCTACTGCCGAAGTCCTCTACGCCCTCACGCTAGCACAGGGCAAGCGTGAGCTAGAGACTGCCCGCCAGACTAGCGCAGAGCTAACCTTTACTTCAGGTAAGAGCATCTCCTGGTCTAGCGAGCGCCGAGGCGTCTCGACAGCCTTCGATCGTGCATCCGCTCCCACGACACTCACCCTGACGCCTTCGTCTGAGGGGCAGGTGTGGGCATCAGCATCGGCACGCTACGAGCTTCCGATCAGGGAGCAGACGGCATCAGGCAAACAGCTTCGCATCGTCCGTCGCTACTACCTCCGCAGGATAGCTAATGGGCAGGAAACCCTTACGGAGATCTTGACTAATGCAGACGAGCAAATGCCAAAGCTCCGCATAGGCGATCGCCTCATAACGCGCCTCTTCATCACTCTAGAGCGTGATCTTGACTTCGTCCAGCTCCGCGATCCTCGCCTAGGATGTGCTGAACCATTGTCCTCCAAGGTCGGCTATACCTGGGGAGGGGGCACAGCCTACTATCTAGAGCCTCGTGATGGTGCGACGAACTTCTACTTCGACTATCTCAGTCGTGGATCCTATATTTTCGAATACGAGCAGTCCGTCGTACGCTCGGGCGTCTACCAGGCTCCCTCTGCCTACATACAGAGTATATATGCCCCCGAGTACACTGCCACCTCTGGCTACGGTGGTAGCATCAGCGTAGAGCCGTAGCCAGATCTAGCTACCCGCTCCATATATAGCCACGAGGCTGTGCCAAATAGTATCGGCACAGCCTCGTGGCTATAAGAAGTGTTACCTCCCTCTGCAGAGTGAGAGGTGCTAGAGCTTAGAGAGGAACTCGTCGAAAAGGAACATCGTGTCTACTGGACCGCTACAAGCCTCGGGATGGAATTGGGCGGAGAAGTAGGGAAGCGTGTTGTGGCGGATACCTTCGTTCGATTCATCATTGAGGTTGATGAAGCGTTCGCTCCAGCCTTCACCGAGGGTAGAGGCATCGACTGCATAACCATGATTTTGGCTCGTTAGGAAGCAACGGTTGGTGCCGACCTCCTGCACGGGCTGATTGTGCGAGCGATGACCATATTTCATCTTGCTGACTGTAGCACCTGCTGCTGCAGCGAGGAGCTGATTGCCCATACAGATCCCGCAGATAGGCTTACCCTTAGCTAGAGCGACGCGGATATGCTCGACAGTCTTACCACACTTGTTGGGGTCACCAGGGCCATTGCTGAGAAAAAGCCCGTCGAAGTCTATCTGATTGAAATCATAGTCCCAGGGCACACGATAGAGCGTAATGTCTGGAGCAATGAGCTTGCGAACGATATTATTCTTGGCTCCGCAGTCTACGAGCACGACCTTCTTGGCTCCCGAGCCGTAGACCTTGACCTCTGTGGGTGAGACCTCCGCCACGAGATTGCGGCTCATATGGTCGCATAGCTCCACGTCTTCAGCACCCTCGACGATGATCTTGCCCTTCATAGAGCCCGACTCGCGAAGTTTCTTGGTGAGCTCACGCGTATCTATTCCCGTGATGCCGACTACCTGCTCACGTACGAGCCACGTCTCAAGGCTCTCGACAGCATTCCAGTGGCTATAGCTCTCAGAGTACTGGCTCACCACGAGACCCAGTGGATGAATGCGATCACTCTCCCAGTACCGTTCTATACCATGCTCATCTACCTCTGAGCTAGGCACGCCATAGTTGCCCACGAGGGGGAAGGTCATAACCATAATCTGCCCACGATAGCTGGGGTCGGTCAGGCTCTCAGTGTAGCCTACCATAGCAGTATTGAATACCACCTCGCCTGCCACAGCTCCGTCGAAGCCAAAGCTGTAGCCCTCGAAACGTGTTCCATCCTCCAGCAGGAGGGTTGCTTTCTTACGTTGATGCATATTGTTGTGATCTATTATTGTGGTGAATACTTTACTTCTTGTACTGATTGCGTGGCAGGAAGTCTTGCTCCATATAGCGGATGAAGGCACGATTGACTAGATGGCTACCACCAGCCGTAGGATAGTCGCCAGAGAAATACCAGTCTCCACGATGGCCAGGTATCGCCTCATGCATTTCCTCTAGAGTAAGGAAGACGAGCTCCACCTCTGCCCCTAGGTCGGCAGGACGTAGGAGCTCGACCATCTTGGCAGAGATCTCCTCATCAGTGAAGGGTTCATAGACAGCCTTGACCACGTTGGGCACACGCTCCGTCCAAGGACGCTGACAGAGCTCGAGCGCCTGTACATACTGCTCACGCAGGATATGCGTCTGCCCACGCTCCTCTAGGAGAGCGACAGCAGCACGGAAGGCGATGAACTCCTTCATGCTGTTCATATCGATACCATAGTAGTCTGGATAGCGCACCTGAGGACTGCTAGATGCTACGACGATCTTGCGAGGGCCAAGGCGATCGAGGATACTGAGGATGCTCTGGCGAAGGGTCGTCCCGCGTACAATACTATCGTCTATGACTACGAGATTGTCCACACCAGGGCGTACCGTCCCATAAGTAATATCGTAGACATGCGAAGCGAGATCATTGCGACTCTTACTCTCTGAGATAAACGTGCGGAGCTTGATGTCCTTGATAGCGACCTTCTCCGTACGTACACGACGAGCCAGGAGTGCTCGAAGCTCCTCATCGCTCATCTCTGGTGTCGTGCGGATGGTGTGATACTTCTCCTTATCGAGATGAGCATTGAGCCCCTCGACCATACCATAGTAAGCGACCTCCGCAGTATTGGGGATGAAAGACACGACTGTATGATCGAGATCATGGTCTACGGCACGTAGTATCTGATCTGTGAGGCGACGTCCGAGCTCCTTGCGCTCGCGGTAGATGTCCTTGTCGCTACCTCGAGAGAAATAGATACGCTCGAAGGAGCAAGGCAGTAGCTCGCGTGGCTCTAGGATCTGCTCTAGACGAGGCTCACCAGCACGATTGATCAAGATCGCCTGCCCTGGCTGTAACTCTACGACACTCTCAGCGGGCACATTCATGACTGTCTGGATCACAGGGCGCTCTGAGGCTACGACGATGATCTCCTCATCAATGTAGTAGAATGCAGGTCTAATCCCCCAGGGGTCGCGCATCGTATAGCTCTCACCGCTACCCGTAAGTCCGCACATCGCATAGCCACCATCCCAGAGGGGAGAACACTCGCGAAGCATATTGGAAAGGTCCATACGCTCCTCGATATAGTGCGTGATGTCCATACCCGTGAGATCGTGTTCCTTACTTCTATTGAAGAGGCGCTCGACCTCTCGATCTAGGCGATGCCCGAGCTGCTCGAGCAGGATATGCATGTCAGACACATGACGAGGATGCTGCCCTACAGAGGCGATGGCATCAAAGACACTGTCTACATTCGTCAGGTTGAAGTTACCGCATATGGCAAGACACTTGGCGCGCCAGTTGCTTCGGCGGATCATAGGATGCACGAAGGTCAATCCCTTACGCCCAGTAGTCCCGTAGCGTAGGTGCCCCATATAGCATTCGCCAGCAAAGGCTAGCTCACGCTCTACGAAGTCAAGATCCTCCAGTTTCTCAGAGTCTATATCACGAAAGCCCCGATGCACCGCATCGAAGATCGTCTGTATGGCATTCGATCCCTCCGCTCTCTGACGAAAAAGATATTCGTGCCCTGGATCGCTATGTAGCTTGACGACAGCTAGACCTGCACCCTCCTGGCCTCTGTTGTGCTGCTTCTCCATCAGGAGATAGAGCTTGGAGAGTCCATACTGCCAGGTGCCGTACTTCTTATAGTAGTACGAGAGAGGTTTGCGGAGACGAATGGTAGCGATACCACACTCGTGCTTTAGTGGTTCCATTTGCGAATGAGTCGTATTCTATTGTTTATCCTTGTACTATGCAAAATGCACGAGGGCAAAGAAGCGTATGCAGGGATATTAGCCGTCCGGCTATCTGCTTGCTTTCTTTGCCCTCGTCGCGTCATAATGAGATTCGTCGTGATGTATCTATTCGAGATTATCGTCTGCGCTGGCTCTGACGTTGCTGCTCGCGCTGCTGGCGTTGCATCTCTTCGAGACGCTCTACCCACTTGCTTTTCTTGCGAGGCTTCTTTTTGTTTTCCTCCATTCTCGCGAGGAGTTTCTCTTCGTCGAGCGTATAGCGGAAGGCAAAATACTGCAGGATCGTGATCAGCGTCGAGATGAAGTAGTAGTAGCTCAGACCAGAAGCATTCTGGTTGAACATGAAGAAGAACATCACGGACATCATGTAGGGCATATACTTCATCCCTGGCATGGCCTCGCTACCGCCTGAGCTCTGAGCCATCATATACTTATTGTACACGATGTTCACGATCGTCATCAACAGGCAGAATAGGCTAATATGATTGCCGAGCAGACTGCTAATGAGAGGGATATTGAAGTCCCAGCGAATGATGGGGTCATAGGTCGAGAGGTCCTCGGCCCATAGGAAGCTCTCACCACGTAGGAAGATCGACGTGGGGAAATACATATACAGGGCGATGAGGAATGGCATCTGTAGCAGCATAGGCAGACAGCCACTCAGGGGGCTGGCACCTGCTGCGCTATAGAGACCCATCGTCTCCTGCTGCTTCTTGAGCATACTCTCCTGGTCGGTCTTACCCTCATACTTGGCTGCAATAGCATCTACCTGAGGCTTGAGCACGCGCATCTTCGCCTGAGACTTGAGGCTCTTGAAGGTAAATGGCGAGAGCAGGATCTTGATGAAGATCGTCAGCAGGAGGATAATGATACCCCAATTCGACAGGAAGCCCTTTAGGAAGGTTACTACTGGGATGATGAGATAGAGATTGATCCAGCGGAAGACGCTGTTGCCTAGATAAACTAGGTGCTCGAGCTGCAGGCGATCCGCCTTAGCCAAACCATTATCGTAGGACGAGAGGAGTTCGTAGTCATTAGGACCGAAAAAGAACGTGAAGTCTGCTACCCCTCCATCGCGCAGAGAGAACGGGAACGTCGTCGTTACCTTACCCTTGGCAATGTAGCCACTATGTTCGTCCTCACCCTGTAGAGAGAGCTTGGTATCCGTTAGGTCTGCCCCGTGATGAATGAGTGCAGAGCTAAAGTATTTATCCTTGAAAGCTATCCAGCGAAGCGTCTCCGAGAGATGCTCATCGTCAGAGCCTACAGACATATCGTCATTGTCTCCGCCACGCGTGAGATAATAGAGCCCGCTATACTGAGTCTCAAAGCGATGGCTCTGCTCCTGCTGAGGCATACGCAGTGTCCACTCCAGATCCTGCAAGGACATATTGGCAGGGAGCAGACGCTCCAGGCGCTGACCGCTAATATGTAGACCGAGACGATAGTCATCAGCACGAAGAGTGTAGACAAAGTCTAGATAGCTCCCCTCCTCAACAGGAAGGCGCATGGTTACACTGCTGTCTGTACGTGCGATGATGTCGAAAGTCAAGTCACGCGTATTGAGCAGCTCGTTATCCTTGGTACGAATGGGGAGGTTGAGCTCTGTGTCCACCTCTGAGAAGAGGCGTACGGGCTCCTTCTCCTGATTGAGATAGTCCGCTAGGACTGCCTCTGTAGGCATAGCACCACGCGAAGAGAGTGTAATAGCTACACGCGCATTGCTTAGCTTAACGCTCTCCGCCGTGCGGGGCTGGAGATAAAGAGGTCTAGAGGCTAGAGCTAGTGAGTCATCAGCTAGCAGTGTAGCAGTCGCCGGCTTTGGGCTCTCTGTGGGAGCTACCATCTCGGTAGCGTTGGACTCGGCAGGAACAGCGGTGGTCTGCAGAGATTCGGACGTGGTATACCACGAGAAGCCGAAGAGCAGGGCGCCGATCAGCACGAAGCCTATCAATGTATTCTTATCCATTTACTATTATTGGTCTGTAACTAATCCTGCTGAGCTTCAATAGCTGCCTTAACGAAGCTAATGAAGAGCGGATTGGGACGAAGCACCGTGCTACGATACTCGGGGTGGAACTGCACACCGATATACCAGCGATGCCCTGGGATCTCTACGGTCTCTACGAGACCCGTGTCGGGATTTTCTCCAGCACAAGCCATACCTGCTTGCTCGAACGCCTCGCGGTACTGGCTATTGAACTCGAAGCGATGGCGATGACGCTCACGGATGAAGTCCTTGCCATAAGCCTCTGCGATACGGCTACCAGCCTTGAGCACGCAGTCGTAACCTCCTAGACGCATAGAGCCTCCGAGGTCGGAGATACTCTTCTGCTCTTCCATAAGATCCACGACCTTGTGAGGAGAGTTCGGCATTATCTCAGACGTGTGTGCATCGACGAGACCCAGCACATTGCGGGCAAACTCGATCACCATGCACTGCATCCCGAGACAGATACCGAGCGTAGGGATATTGTGCTCACGCGTATAGCGTAGTGCCTCAAACTTCCCTTCGATCCCTCTGGCTCCGAAACCTGGAGCGATGACTACGCCATCCATGCCCTTGAGCATCTCTGCCACATTGTCTGCCGTAACCTTCTCGCTGTGGATGGAGACAAGATTGAGCTTATAACCATTGTAAGTCGCAGCCTGCAGGAGAGACTCGTCAATAGACTTGTAGGCATCCTGTAGCTCCACGTACTTACCGACCAGAGCTATATTGACCGTACGCGTAGCCTCTGCACGCAGGTCGAGGAAGTGCTGCCAGTCTGACAGGTCGGCCTTACTGTCGGTAGGCATCCCCAGCTTGCGCAGGACAGTCTCATCTAGAGATTGCTCCTGTAGGGCGAGTGGGACTTTATATATGGTAGACACATCCACACACTGCACGACAGAGTCAGGCGTAACGTTGCAGAAGAGAGCTACCTTACGAAGGATCTCGTTACGAAGCTCGTGCTCTGTGCGTAGCACGAGTATATCGGGCTGAATACCCAGTTCTTGGAGTTGCTTGACAGAATGCTGTGTGGGCTTGGTCTTCACTTCGCCTGCTGCCGCGATATAGGGAACGTAGGTGAGGTGGACGCAGAGACAGCTATTGCCCAGCTCCCACTTGAGCTGACGCACGCTCTCGAGGAATGGCAGAGACTCGATATCCCCTACCGTACCTCCGATCTCTGTGATGACGAAGTCGTATTGTTTTTTCTGCCCGAGGAGCTTGACGTTGCGCTTGATCTCGTCGGTGATGTGGGGTACTACCTGAACGGTCTTACCGAGATAATCGCCCTTGCGCTCCTTACGGATAACGTTCTGATAGATACGTCCCGTGGTGATATTGTTCGCACGAGAAGTCTCGATATTAAGGAAGCGTTCGTAGTGTCCGAGGTCAAGGTCAGCCTCATGTCCATCATCCGTAACGTAGCACTCTCCGTGTTCGTAGGGGTTTAGCGTCCCTGGGTCAATGTTGATATAGGGATCGAACTTCTGTATCGTTACGCTGAAGCCACGAGCCTGAAGGAGCTTGGCTAGCGATGCTGCCACGATACCTTTACCGAGGGATGATACTACGCCACCCGTAACGAAGATATACTTGGTTTCCACCACTTTCTTTGTTAGTCTTAAGTTGATACGAACACAGTTTACACGCGTGTGTGCCTTCGGAGAGCGAACTCCCATTAGACACACAATTACCGACAAAGGTACTCATTCTCTCCGAATCTGCGACAACCCACTAGGCAAAGTCCTGAACCCCAAGGATCAACCTTCAATATGCCATGTTATGCATTGATTATCAGCTATATGCAACGAGCGTTTAGATATCTCGACAGGTCCTCTCGACAGACCGATCTCTAATGCTCACGAAAATGATAGATGTTTTTGCCCAAAATGATAGATGTTCTTACTCAAAAAGTCCTATCATTTCGAGAAAAAAGTTCTATCATTTTCGGAGCAAAATAATAGAACTTTTCGGCAAAATATCCCCGCTTGACTAACACGAATATGCTCAGGGGGCTGAATCATAGGAACCATCTCCTATGACCCAGCCCCCTGAGCTAAATAATCGTACCGCTAGACGACTAGAGCATACGCTGCGAACGCTGAATAAAGTTCGCCAGAGCTTCCCCAGTCAGCAGTCCACTACCGAGAAGCGCTAGATCGACAAGCTGACCTACGAGGTCATTGCCCGAGCCATAGGCCTTAAGTTCGGAATTGATTTGTCCCTCTAGTTCTGCTTGACGATAAGTCAGTGCCTCGAGAGCCTCGCGATCTGCGACAGCGATTTCTTCTTCCTTCTTACCTTCCTGAGCCTTGCGAGCAGTCTCTACCTCGGTTGTTTTGGCGGCGAGCTCAGCACGCACATCTGTGAGCGAACCCTCGAGTGCAGTAGCTTCATCCGAAAGCACACGGCGAATGAGCGCATGATCAGCGTTGAGCACTACTGTGTAGCTGTCGGGCATATCCCCATAGAAGCTCATACCAGGCTGCATTCGCGCCATCTCCTGCATACGACGCATAAATTCTGCTTGAGTGATTAGCACCGCATCAGCCTCTGCCCCGAGAGCCGAGAGCGTGATGTGGAAGTGCTTCTTTTCGACCTCTGGCAGGCGACCTGAGAAGATCTTCTCTAGTCGAGACTGCTCTTCCTGAGTAAGTGTAACGGTAGCAGCATCACCTTTGACGATGAGTCGATCCACCGAGTCGGAGTCTACACGCACGAAACGCACCTTCTCCAGCTTCTGCTCTAGCTGTCCCACGGCATGAACATCCAGAGGACCATCCATCAGCAGCACCGAATAGCCTCGAGCCTCAGCACGCTGGATGTGGCTGTATAGAGCATCTCGGTCATCGGCATATAGGATGATGAGCTGACCATCCTTATCCGTCTGCTCGCTCTCTATAAGGGTGCGATACTCCTCGAGGGTGAATTTCTTACCAGCGACATCGCTAAGCAGGACAAACTTCTGAGCTCGGTCATAGAACTTCTCATCGCTCAGCATCCCATACTGCACGAAGACCTTGAGGCTATCCCACTTTTCCTCGAAGAGCGTACGATCATTGCGGAAGATTTCGTCCAGACGATCAGCGACCTTCTTCGTGATATGGTTCGAGATCTTCTTGACCTGTGCATCACTCTGCAGGTACGAACGCGACACATTGAGCGGGATATCTGGAGAATCGATCACACCATGCAGGAGCGTTAGATATTCGGGAACGATCCCCTCGACCTCCTCGGTTACGAAAACTTGACGGCAGTAGAGCTGAATCTTATTGCGCTGGAGCTCCATCTGATTCTTGATCTTGGGGAAGTAGAGGATCCCTGTGAGATTGAAAGGGTAGTCTACATTGAGATGGATCCAGAAGAGAGGCTCCTCCATCGCTCCAGGATAGAGCTGACGATAGAAAGCCTTGTAATCTTCGTCGGTCAGTTCGCTTGGTTTCTTAGTCCAGGCTGGATGGGTATCATTGATCTGATTGTCCTCAGCAGTGTCTTCGTACTTACCATCCTTCCACTCCTGCTTCTTGCCGAAGACCACAGGGATAGTAAGGAACTTGCAGTACTTGGATAGCAGTGCCTCGATACGCCCCTTCTCTAGGAACTCACGGCTCTCATCATCGATGTGCAGGACGATATCCGTACCACGCTCTGCGCGCTCCGTCTCCTCAAGTGTGTACTCCGGTGAGCCGTCACAACTCCACTTGACCGCCTGAGCGCCCTCACGATAGCTACGTGTGATGATGTCCACACGCTTGGATACCATAAATGAGGAGTAGAATCCTAGACCAAAGTGCCCGATGATGGCGACCTTGTCATCCTTGTATTTGTCGAGGAACTCCTCTGCACCTGAGAAAGCGATCTGATTGATATACTTATCCACTTCCTCGGCTGTCATACCGATACCATTGTCGCTAACCGTGAGAGTGCCAGCTTCGGCATCTATAGAGATACGCACCTGGAGTTCACCAAGCTCTCCCTTGTATTCTCCCATGCTCGAGAGGGCACGGAGCTTCTCACTCGCATCGACTGCATTACTTACGAGCTCACGCAGGAAAATGTCGTGCTCGCTGTAGAGGAACTTCTTGATGACGGGGAAGATGTTCTCACTCGTTACCCCGATCTTACCAATCTTACTCATACTATGAATGTATTCTTATTTATTGTAGTTTGTTTCCTGACTTTGCCTAAGACAAAACCAATGCCACCCCCTACTTCTCTCCCCCGAGATATGACACTCTGGCAGGATATATAATGCACCACGCCCCGAGTTACTCTATCATAACTCGGGGCGTGGCTTGTAGTCCTAGACTACACAGGGATATTTAGATCGCCCTATGCCTTAGCATCACCACGCTTAGCCACGAGGTATGCTAGAGGAGTAGCTACAAAGAGCGTAGCGAACGTACCAAAGACCACACCAAGGATGATCACGAAGGTGAAACTACGCATAGACGCACCACCGAAGGCAAATACTCCGAGCATCACGAGAAGCGTAGAGAATGCCGTATTGAAGGTACGTGAGAGTGTAGCGTTGAGCGAAAGGTTCATCACCTCACCACGATCAGCCTTAGGACGTAGTCCGATCTCTTCGCGCACACGGTCAAAGACGATCACCACGTCATTGATAGAATAACCAATGATCGCGAGGACTGCGGCGATGAAGTTCTGATCGATCTCCATCGTGAAGGGCATTACCTTCCACAGGAGGGTGTAGGCGGAGAGGATCGTGATCGTCGTCACCGTTACAGCGGCAAATGCACCGATAGAGTAAGCGACATTGCGGAAACGCAGGAGAATATACAGAGCCATCAGAATGAGGGCGAGCGTCACAGCGATAGCTGCTTCACGCTTAATGTCATCACTCATGCTAGCAGATACCTTCTGTGAGTCAATGATATAATTTGTCGTAGAGATGAACTGATCCTGGCTAGGCGCTACAGAGTAGAAGTCCTTCACCCCGGTATAGAGCTTAGTTTTCACCTCTTCCTCCACAGCTTGACCTTCTTCTTCGATCTTATAGTTCGTAGAGATGCGCACCTGGTTGCCATCCGTACCGATAGACGTCAGTACAAGCTTTTCGTCAAAGGCAGGAGCCAGCGCAGAACGCAGTTCATCGTTATTGACAACCTGGTCAAACTTCACCACATAGTTGCGACCACCTGAGAATTCGATACCCTGATTGAGCCCTACAGTGAAGTAGCTTACTAGACCAACGAGAACTACAATAGCCACTCCGATATAGCCCTTGGTACGTGAACCGATGAAATCGAAATTAGGATTCACCAGGAAGTTGCGCGTCATGGCGGTGTCATACGTCACGTCGGAGAGCTTACCACGCTTATCCATTGCCTCGAAGATCATACGAGTTAGGAAGATCGCCGTGATGAACGATGCCACCAGACCCACGATCAGCGTCGTAGCGAAGCCACGTACTGGACCTGTACCGAATACAAAGAGGACGATACCAGTGAGGATACTCGTGAGGTTGGAGTCAAAGATCGCGCTGAACGCATTGTCATAACCATCGGCAATAGCACGCGTCATATCCTTACCCTTGCGACGCTCTTCCTTGATACGCTCATTGATAAGCACGTTAGCATCCACTGCCATACCGAGCGTAAGCACGAGACCGGCGATACCTGGGAGCGTAAGCACTGCACTGAGCGATGCCAAGATACCAAGTGTAAAGAAGCTATTGATCACGAGACCTACGTTAGCGATCATACCAGGCTTGATACCATAGGCAAGGCACATATAGATCATCAGCAGCACGAGTGCGATGCAGAATGAGATCACGCCTGCGCGGATAGACTCAGCACCAAGCGTAGGACCGACAACGCTCTCCTGCTCGATGACTACGCTCGTCTCCATCTTACCAGAGTTGAGCGTATTGGCAAGGTCAGTTGCCTCGTCCATTGAGAAGCCACCGCTGATCATACTCTGACCACCAGTGATCTCGGTATTAACGTTAGGAGCGGAGTACACCACGCCGTCGAGTACGACAGCCACGGCACGACCGATATTGTCCTTAGTGAGGCGAGCCCACTTCTGTGCGCCCTCACTATTCATACTCATAGATACGTGTGGCTCACTCTTACCGAAGCGCGACTCGATCTGTGCTGAGGCAGACGTTACGACGTCGCCACCGAGGTCAGGAGTCATGCTACGATTGGTGCGAATAGCATAGAGCTCGTAGATATCCGTAGCCTTGCCATCCTTACCCGTGATGGGCTTAACGCCCCACATGAGCGTAAGATCTTCGCGAAGCAGACGCTGCTCCTTAGCGACCTCAAGGAGAGAATCGACCTTAGCCATATGAATAGCACGCGCCGTACCTACGACTGCACCACCGTAACCACCGAGCTGTACATAAGTAGAGAGGCTCTCTCCACGCTGTGCTGTAGGTTCAGTAGCAGGAGCTACCTCCGCAGTAGCTGTGCTATCACTAGCGAGTGAGTCTACCACTGGTGCTGTAGCTGTGCCCTGACCGAGGCTAGCAAGACGCTGATCTGCCTCCATAAGGTCGCTAGACACTTCGCTGAATGAATAAGTACGCCAGAACTGAAGGTTGGCACTACGCTGTAGAAGCTCGCGTACACGCTCTGGTTCCTTAATGCCTGGGAGCTCCACGAGGATACGACCCTGCCCCTGCATACGCTGGAGGTTAGGAGCTACGACACCGAAGCGGTCGATACGCGTACGCAGTACGTTGAACGAAGTCTCGATAGCGCTCTCATACTGCTGATGCAGTAGATCTATTACATCGGCATCAGTAGACTTGGTCGTAATCTGATCACGCAGAGCGCCTGCACCGAAGATAGCAGCAAGGCTACCATTAGGCTCGAGCTTGCGGTACTGAGCTACGAAATCCTCTACGAAGTCCTCACCCCCGATCTGCTTGCTAGCAAGCTCGATAGCCTTATGGAAGTTCGCATCTTCGCTGTTGCCTGCGAGATTGCGCAGTAGATCACCAGCATTGAGCTTAAGAACTACATTCATCCCGCCCTTGAGGTCAAGGCCGAGACCGATCTGCTGCTTGCGCGCATCGTTGAGCGTGTAGGTTCCGAGCCATACTTTCTCATTAGCCATAGAGTCGAGGTACGCCTTTCCAGCGACATCTCCCATAGCCTCTGCCTTCTTTTCGTAGCGATTCGTCACGAATGAGAATGACAGATAGAAAGCACAGATCAGCGCCAAGCTCACTGTAACGAATGTTACAAATCCTTTGTTTTGCATCGTGTACTTATAGTTATTATAGTTTCTGTAATTTCTAACACACATTGCTCTAGAACGAAATCCAGAGTCGGCGCAAAGATACTAAATTTATCCTATCTGTGGAACACCCACAATCCGCCCAAAAGCCTCCATTCCCGACCATTCTGCACAGCAAATCTATACCGCCATTCCATCAAGCAGATCGACTACCTCGACCTCTTGCGAGGCGACCGAGAGACATTAAAGATCAATCAACTAGACGACCACAAAAAATGATAGAACTTTTTGGTCAAAAAGTTCTATCATTTTACCCAAAAAGTCCCATCATTTTGGGAGAAAAGTCCTATCATTTTCAAGGAAAAGTTCTATCGGTTTGGATGAATAGTTCTATCATTTTGGCGAGGCAGTCCCATTTCACCGAAATACATCTCGTAAGTCATGGAAAAATCCATCCGGAATCCATACTCCTTGGAGCCTCGGCACCAAGCCCCTCTATCCCTCATCCTGAGGGAAGTTCGCCAGTGTCGAAACGAAATCTCTCACATATGGGCGATGAAGATCCTGAGGTTTTAGGATCTCTGTGCCGTAAGCAATGAGGTCAGCATCCAGAGGAATGCGTTCAGGAGCCACCCTCCGCGCCTCAGTCGTCCTCCCACACTGTTCCTCGAGAGCATGTAGGAGGGTATGTAGCTCCTGCATTGGTAGCTGGGTACACCCATAGAGCAGGACATTGGCAAAGAGCTCTCGCGAGAGAGGGAACTCGATCGGCTCAGTATAGAGCACTGGCGTACGTCGCTCTATATGCAGACAAGGTATTAGCCTAGAGAGCGCATGATCAAGATGCGGAAGCCTGTTATAGTTGCTTCCTAGACCGATAAGCACATAGGTCATAGTATCAGAGACAGACCTCGTACAGCTCTTAGACTCTGAGGGATTCATTACTTACGGGATTGCTGTAGAAGAATCGAGGCTTCGTGTATCGAGCTGAAGAGCTCGTGCACGAGTTTCTCATCAAGACCCAGCTTCGCTCCGAGTGCCATACGTTCATCCAGTAGCTGACGATAGCGCGTTGGCTGAAGAATGCAGAGGTTGTGCTGGCGTTTGTATGCTCCGATGCGCTCTGCAATAGCCATTCGCTCGGTAAGAAGTGTGAGGATATTGTCATCGAGCCTATCTATTTCACTCCGCAGAGCACGTAGCTCGTCATCCTCACTATCCGCTGCGGGAGCATGCAGAGCAGATATGAGCGCTTGCAATGCCTGCGGTGTGATCTGCTGAGCGCTATCGCTAAGGGCAGAGTCTGGATCGGGATGTGTCTCGATCATCAGACCATCGAAGTGCAACTCTATAGCAGATCGGCTAAGCTCTGCGATCAACGAGCGCTTTCCTCCTATATGACTAGGGTCAGAGATCAGCGTTAGCCCTGGGTGCCGACGCTTAAGTTCGATAGGGATCTGCCACAGCGGACTATTACGATACTGTGACTGCCCATAGGTGCTGAAACCTCTATGGATAGCACCTAGTCGAGTGATGCCAGCTTCGAATAGACGAAGAAGCGCACCTTCCCAGAGATCTAGGTCTGGATTGATCGGATTCTTCACTAGGATAGTAGCATCCGTCCCCCGCAGAGCCTCTGCCAGCTCCGTTATGGCAAAGGGACTGGACGTCGTGCGGGCACCTATCCAGAAGGTATCGAAGCCCTCTGACAGCATAGCTGCGACATGAGCTGGTGTCGCCACTTCCGTAGCGACCTGCATACCTAGCTCATCGCGCACACGCCTGAGCCAAGGGATCCCCTCCATCCCTACTCCCTCGAATCCTCCTGGACGCGTGCGTGGCTTCCACAGGCTTGCACGAAATAAGCGAACGCCTATTTGATGCAGTTCGCGTGCCACACCGAGGATCTGCTCTTGCGTCTCGGCAGAGCAAGGTCCTGACACTATCGTGCAGGGGAGGGTACTATCTATAGCCCACTCTATTGGGCGAAAAGGACTTGGATTGCTGTTCATTGAACTAATGAATCTAGGATATCAGCAAAGCAGCGAGCCTGCCGCTCGCGCGTGAACTGACGAATATAAGATATGTCCGCCTCCATAGACCGCGTAACTCTATCAGTGGACCACTGCTCATAAGCTTCGGCGATGAATGAAGAGATCTCCTCTGCATCGCTAGAGGCTATACCCGCACCACTCTGGTGTAGGATCTCCGCAGCCTCTCCCGACGAAGCAGGGAGTAGAAGCGTTGGCTTACCCATAGCGAGTGCCTCGAAGAGCTTGGTAGAAACCATCCCTTGAGGAAGCCCTACCCCCTCTTCATTACCGACGAGCAAGATGATACCCGACTCGGAGAGGATCTTGGGCACATGAGAAGACGGCTGCATCGGATGAAAATAGGTACGCTCAAGGTCATAACCCGCCTCCGTGAAACTCTTAAGAAGTAAATCAGCCGAATAATCGTCCGTATAGAAATGCACCTCGATCTCCATCCCTTGAAGGGAGCGGAGTGATAGAGCACGATAAAGCATAGACGGATCGCGCATCGCAAGGCTTAGAATTCGCCCTGCGAACACAATCGAGAAGCGTGAGACCTCGGGATATTCGGGCTGGAAGACGCGATCGTCATACCCGTTATATATCAGACTGCAGGGTACTCCAAGGTGATGCAGACACTCCACGTGCCACCGAGAGACTGTAATAATATGCCTAGATGTACGCAGATATTTATTGCGCATAGAGATATATCTCTGGGCAAAGAGATTCTCTAACCATCGTAAGCGAATACCTCCCCACATAAGCGGACGAGGGAGCCAGTCACCAGGACTATACTGCTCTATAATATCTCGGCAATCCGCTACCCACGGCACACCCCAGTGGTTCGCCAGGATAGAAGCAGCTCCCAGGGGAAAAAGGCGGTAGGTCGAGGCGAGGATCACATCAGGTCGCTCGGCAGTAAGATCTCGTACTGCATCGGCAAAAGCGCGATCTTTTGCCCCGTACACCAGCTGGGTCAGCACAGACGCAGCATGCTTCATCCTATTCTCTGGGCGTAAAGCTATGCGATGAACAGTACAGGGAGGGATATAGTCTCGACTTGTCAAGTGCTCATCCACTTGCTCCGTGAAGACTGTTACCTCCCAGCCGAGAGTACACAGGTACTCAACGAGGGTCGCCATCCGAGGTGCCCAGGTAGGAGGATAGAGATCTGCAAGAATAAAAACACGACGCCGAGGCTGGATCATAGTTCTTCCGTGAGTTCGCCAGCGTAGAAGCTAGGTTTCGGGCCCTGGCTTCCGAGGAGAGTAACGCCTTCGTCTGCAAGCAGTGAGACGAGAGAAGTATCCTCTTCATCGGAGCTATCCACCTCCGCATGTCGAGGATCTGTTTCCTCAATCTCCGCGATTAGCTCTAGAAGCTCCGGATAAAGCTTGTGATGCCATGGATGATGGCTGACATCAAACTGCTCATTGTGCCACAGCAAATTGAGCTCGCCTCCGTATCGTGCCGTCACACGGATAAGATCCATGGCATAGGCACGCGCCTGCTCCAGATCTAGCCCCATGAAATTTTCTCGCGAGAGCGTAACATCCATCATCGTCAGTGGATGCAGGAGTAACTCTGTGAGGGTACGTGTATTGGGATTAATGAAGCGCACGGGACGACATGTCCCTAGTCGAAAGCCTGCGATGTCAACATAACCCATCGTATAGTCGTGACGAATACCCGCTACCAGTAGTTCGATCATATCTTCAGGCTCACGCAGAGCAAGGTAATGGTGTCGAGAGCGCCCTACGTATTGACCGAGAGCTCTCTGCAAATGCTTACGCTGGCTCGTAATGTGTCGTGGCTCCAGCCCCGAACGATAGCTACAGTGTAGTCCATAGAGCGCACCTTTGCGCTCGGCTAGTCTGAGGACGAGGCGCATGTAGCGCGAGGTCAAAGGATAGTTGGGTTTATCGAGTGCATGCTCGTCGGGGGTCTTGAGGAAAAGAATCGTGCTCATCAGCCCCTCGGGTAGACGATCACGCAAGTCGGTGTTCCAATCCAGAAATTTGTCAAAGGTAAAGAATGGATCTCTGCGAGGCGAACCAAGCACACCGAAAAGCATCTTCCCGAGACCTTGGCCATCCATCAGCCCACGGACAAACCCCTTCAGCCCACGATAGCGGTAGGGCTGATCGACATCATGCGTCAGATTGACCTTACTAAAGTATGGGACAGGAGCCGTGAGTGAGACACCAGCACGTTCTGCTAAGCCTGTCTCTGAGATCAGACGACGCACCACATCCCCATATTCATCTACGATAGGCCGATGGATTACTCCTGCTCTATAGGGCAAAGACTCGCGACCTGGGAATCGTCCGTGCTCATCTCGTATATCCCTGCGATACATCTCCTCGTAGCGACTGATCAAGAAGTACGCCGAGGCAATAATGTCTGCATGAATCACGAGCGTAGCTCCTCCATGGATGAACTCGTGACGTGGTTCCCCGAAGAGAATAGGCACACCTTCCCACTCACGAAGAGGTAGCTCGGGATAGGCCTGCTCCGTCCCATAGACCCCGACATCAAAGAATTTGCTCGGACGAATCACGACGTACGCCCCAAGCATCTCCATCGGATCATCCGTATAGCGGATGAAGCGCTGGCATCTCCTGCGCCTCTCGTGCGTAGTAGATCCAGTCGATCCCTCACGCTCAGAATAGACTGGCCCGATGATGAAGTCGATGAGATAGTCGATGAGCTGCTTATTCTTCATATTCCTTGGGAATAGTAAATGGAGAGACTACTTGCGTGGATGCTTCTTGTAATACTCGATGTTCTTATCCACTTGCTCCTTGACTGGATCTGGCTTAACCTTACGCAAGGCTTCGGGCTTCTGCTGATCTAGAGGTAATGCCGTCGGCAACCAAACTTCCGCTGTGGTGAAGCCTTTCTTCACAGCATAGAGGGCAGGACTATAGTAGACTGCCTCGGGCTGACGAGTTGGATATTCCCCCGTCGTCCATTGCCCGTCCTCATTCGTGTCTACATATAGGCGTAGGTAGTAGTCGCTAGGCTTGAGATCGGCAAATGAGACCATGTATTCTGTTCCCTTGAGCGCAGGAGTAGAGACAGAGTCTGTCTTGGCTTCAGTCTCACCAGAGAGGATCTGAGCAAGCATCGGGTCACCCTCTGGAGATGTCTGCGTGGGCTTAGCTGTGCTATCCACGCGAATAGCATGGGTAGAGAGCAGTACATTTCCCGACTTGTCCAGAAGTTCTGCGATCATCCGATCCGAATCCATCCCGTGCAAACGCACCTCCAGTTTACCAAGCTCTGCCTCTGGCTGGGTGCGCTGCTCATAGACGATAGAGTCTGACGGATGACCATATATACTATACATAGCTGCAGAGTCTACACGCACGCGGTACTTATTCCCGTATGCTCTCTCGAAAAGTAGAGCATAGCGAAGCCCTGCACCCTCCACGCGTTCTAGGCGATACTCCATAGGCGTATAAACACTGTCTGCAGAGGTCTCAAGGCGAATAGCTCCCTCGGGAATCTCTCGCAAAGGAAGTGAACTATTCATCAGCAGACTGTCACGCAGCGTCTCTGCGAGCGCAGACGAAGCACCCGAGAAAGTAAGTTTGAGCGCTAAGCTGTCAGCCTCTTTCTTGCGAGAGGAGGCGCGTTCACGGGGTTTGTGGAATGTCAAGGTATCCGTTACACGCTGGATCTGCATCAGCGAATCCGTCCGATCGTAGTCTATCTCGAAACGAATAGAGTCCTGTCCCACGAGATCCATATCTCTGAGCCAATAAGAAACCGCCTTACCTTCGGCAGAGGCGTAATAGATACTGTCAATAGGTACACCCGGCTTATCTAGACTTCGCATCTGAGGAATAGCATCGAGAGCCGTGAGAAACTCTACCCGACAGACCAACGAGTCTATACGCGTAGCACGATCTATCCCAAGCCTCGTCTGCTGTGGCACGAAGTAGCGCAGGACAATATTGTCGGGCTTGTAGTAGGTATAGTCTCTCGTCACTAGAGAATCTCGACGGATCGTATCACGTCGCACAATAGAGTCTATACGGATAGTGTCTGTGCGGATGCTATCGAGCTTCGTCGTGCGATGGCCTAGAGGATCGAAGGCAATACCCTCGTTGCCAGAAGCTGTGTAGCGATAATTATTATCCACATCTTGAATAGCAAGCACCCGATATACAGAGTCGGGCAATCCACGAACTGTAAATTTACCTAGCTTGCTCGTCTTGGATGCATAGGGCATAGCCTCCTTCACTGCTGTACTATCTACAAAGTCAGCCTCAGGATAAGCTCCGATCACTAGCCCTCCGACAGGCTCTAGCGTTAGCGCATCAAGCACTACACCTGAGATCTGCATCGTGTCAATGGTAGCCCCCGTAGAAAAAGTATAAGAGAAGTCTCGGAGTGGATTGTCCTCATTATTATCCACGATGGCATCATCAAAGTAGACGCTATAAGTCGTATTCGGGCGCAGGGCATCCTCTAGCCTTATCTGAATAGACTTCCCTGACGCAGTGATCACAGGTGGCGTCATCTGCGGAGGAGAAACGATAACCTTGTCCTGCTGTCCGATCTTGACATATTCGTCGAAAGTCAGACGAATACGCCCTCTAGTTACCTCTGTAGCTCTAGACGCAGGCACTGCTTCCACTAGACGCGGAGGTGTCATGTCATAGGGACCACCCTCGATCGTGCCAATATTGGCACACGCTACAAGGACACTCCCGACGAGAAGCATCAGCACGAGGCGTACAGCCCAGCCAGAGATTCTATTGTGATGCATAGATTTTGATTATGCCGATACGACGATACGCTGACCGACCTTCAGTTTATTACCCTTGAGTCCGTTCCAGCGACGCAGCTGTGCGACGGTGACACCCCGACGCTTGGCTATCGAGCCGAGCGTATCTCCCTTGCGCACCTTATAATATTGCTTACCAGCTTTGGCAGAGTCCTTGCCCTTCTTGCCTTTTGCTGTGGCAAGGTCTCGTTCACTTTCACGGGCATCGACCACACGTACCGCGAGTTCATCCGTACGAATGCTATCTGGACTAAGGCTCTCCAGTGCCATGACACCTGCCAGTGGCAGTCGTATATCGTAAGGCTGGGTGTTGCCTGGGATGATGCCACGACGAAACTGGGGGTTGAGTGCCCGAATTTGTTCCTCGGGTACACGGGATAGCTGAGCGAGATGCTCAGTTGTGATCTGATCGCGGACTGTATATACTTCTGTGGCTAGGATATTACCTACAGCTCGAGGCTTAATGTCATAATGCTGGTGGTAGTACATCGCGAAGTATGCCCCGATGAATAGAGGGACATAGCGTCTCGTCTCACGAGGCAAGTGCGGATATACGTCCCAGAAGCTAGGACGCTCCATACCAGTGCGACGAATAGCTCGATTGACATTCCCTGGTCCACAATTGTAGGCAGCCAAAGCAAGCCACCAGTCTCCGTAAATACGATTCAGATCAGCGAGGAGCTTGCCAGCTGCGACAGTACTCTTGACGGGATCTAGTCGCTCGTCTACAAGACTATTAATCTGCAGTCCGTAGATACGCGCTGTAGGCAGCATCAGTTGCCACAGCCCGGAGGCTCCCATGGGGGATACAGCCGTAGGATTGAGACTGCTCTCTACTATGGTGAGGTACTTGAGCTCTAAAGGAAGTCCCTGCTGCTCTAGAATCGTCTCTATCTCTGGGAAGTATAGATCTGCTAGGCTAAGCACAGTGCTAAGCAGAGGCCTGCGGCGAAACAGATAAAGCTCAATGCTCTCACGCACTAGAGGATTATAGTTCATCGGCATTGCCGTAGGAATCCTATTGAGCATTGCCATATAGGTACTGTCTGAGACATTAGGAATAGGCTGATGCCCACGCACAGTACTAAGTTTATTACCTGTAGAACGGGCGCCGTACCCCTCATACCAGCGATCAAGGAGCTGCTCCAGCTCTGCATCAAGCGTCGCAGGCAGTTCCATCTTGTCAGCAGGTAGTGTGGATCCAGAGGCAGACGCGGTAGGCTTAGCTCCCCCTACGGGTGGAGGTGACGCTGTGGCTGTCCTCGTCTGAGCACCGAGCGTGGTGCTTAGACAAAAAGACAGGACGCCAACGGCTAGGGATAAATATCTCATTGTAAAGAGAGGTCATTAGAATGTGAAACTACACGCCACACCCATCTGATATGAGGGAATAAGTGGCGTGGGAAGAGCGACACTCGGCGTGACCCGCATAGACAGGTCTGGCGAAATGTCGAAGGTAAACAGCTCAGCGTCCACATAGGCATCAAGCATAGATAGCCCATACAGACCGATCGCCAGCACAATGCTCAGATCACGATAGCGACGATAGTACTCATTGCCTCGCTCCAGGGTAGACTTGAGATGGCTATACTGTGCATAGTCCTCGGGCTTTGCTCCTGCTGGAGCGAAAGCAAGCCAAGCTGTATTGGTAGCAGGATCGCTACTCATGAGGTCTCGGTAGGCGGTATGATACTCATCATACATCCTCCCATTGAATGAAATGAAGTAAGCACACGTAGCAAGCGATCCCCAGACAATAGGCACCTTCCAATACTTGCGATTGTAAATCTGCCCACCGCCAGGTATGATCGCCCACAGGAGCGCCTTACCAGATCGAGGTTGCCAAGGATTGGCAACGGACTCAGCCACTTTTGCCGACTGCGCTATCAGAGCACTGTCCTCTCTGCTAAGTACAGGCGCAGAGGGCAGAGGCATCGCCTCTACACGAGCTACCTCCACAGTAGTAGTGTCAGTGTTTACCTGGACACTATCCCTGGGACTCACATCCTGCGCCCCTAAGTGCCCTATGCTGAGAGCCAGCACACATCCACACAGCAGTCGTCTCATTAACTCCGAGCTATACTATAAACCAAGACTTTGTCTAGTGCTGAAGTTTCTCTAGAAGCACAATGATACGCTCAAGGGCTTCCTCATTGGCGAAGGGGATCGTCAGTCGTCCCTTACCGCTTGCAGTGCATTGCAGAGAGACCTTAGACCCAAACACCTGACCAAGCTGTCTCTCCAGAGTGCGATACTCTTGAGGCTTGGACGACTTAACCCGAGACGCTACCGCAGGATCTGTAGGCTCTTCGTCAGCCTGTCCCCTCTGCTCCATCGCACGAGCGAGATCCTCGACCTCACGTACGCTTAGTTTCTCGGTGATCGTTAGCTGATATAGCTCCAGCTGTCGCTCTGGATCGGTCACTTGAAGCAAAGCTCTAGCGTGTCCCATCTCCAGAAGTCGCTGACTAAGTCCCAGCTGTATCTCCGCAGGGAGGCGTAGCAGGCGCAGATAGTTCGTGATCGTCGTACGCTTCTTACCTACGCGCTCGGCAAGTGCTTCCTGCGTCAGCGAGAGCGTCTCAGCAAGCTGCTGATATGCCAGTGCTACTTCGATGGCATTGAGATCCTCGCGCTGAATATTCTCTACTAGCGCTAACTCTAGGACACCTTCCTCTGAGACTTGACGTATATATGCAGGGATCTCCGAGAGACTTGCTTCCTTCGCAGCGCGATACCTGCGTTCACCCGAGATAATGAGATAACGTCCACCAGCCTGTGGCTGTACCGTAATAGGCTGGATAATCCCGAGATGACGAATGGAACTTGCCAGTTCGGCAATACGCTCCTCGTCAAACTCTCGACGAGGCTGGTTCTTATTCGGATCTATCAGCGTAATGGGAAGCGTGGAGATCGAGTTGATCCCCCTACTTCCACTCGTGATACTATCGAGGTCTACATCTGGCAATAGGTTACCTAGTCCACGCCCGAGAGCGGGTTTGATTCGCTTGCTCATACTGTAGGCTGATGTTTATTGATTAACTCCTTGGCGAGCTGTAGGTGATTGACTGCCCCCTTGCTCTCAGCATCATAGAGGAGCGCAGGCAGTCCATGGCTCGGTGCTTCTCCGAGCTTAATGTTTCGCTGGATGACCGTCTCGAAGACAAGAGATCGAAAATGCGTCTTGACCTCCTCGTAGATCTGATTATTCAGTCTCGTACGGCTGTCGTACATCGTCATTAGGAAGCCTTCGATCTCCAGCTCTGGATTGAGTCTTGCCTTGACGATCTTGATCGTGTTGAGCAGTTTGCTGATCCCCTCAAGGGCAAAGTACTCACACTGCACGGGGATGATCACCGAGTCTGCAGCCACGAGTGCATTGACAGTAATCAGCCCGAGCGAGGGAGAGCAGTCTATTATTATATAATCATATCTATCGACCACGGGCTTAAGCATCTCACGCAGTACGTATTCGCGCCCATCGCGTTCGAGAAGCTCTAGATCCGCTCCTGCCAGGTCAATATGTGAAGGGATAATATCCAGCCCCTCGACCTGAGACGCCATTATAACGTCCGAGGCAGGTGTATCCGTACACAACCCCTCATAGATCGTCTTGCGTAGCTCTGTAATATCGACACCTAACCCCGACGAAGCATTCGCCTGAGGATCAGCATCCACGAGCAACACACGACGCTCCAGCGATGCCAGCGAAGCGGCGAGATTGATGGCAGTGGTCGTCTTGCCGACCCCTCCCTTCTGGTTAGCCAATGCTATTATTCTACCCATTATTCTGAATGTAGTAAGTCTACGTTTTGAACCTCCAAAGTTACATCTTTTGCCCCACACGGCAAGCCCCACGACCTCTAGGCACAGGGCAACCGCATCAAATTTATCAATTATCCTTAAGATGTTGATTGTCAGATAGGTTCTCTACACTCCACCTCATCTTACCCTCCTTTTAGTGGAAGAAGGGATTATTGATAATC
>JBHACZ010000038.1:0-19665 GCA_041854825.1 Porphyromonas sp.
CCCTCCTGCGCCTCATCCCCTAGGCGTATATAATTAGTCAAGGTCTGACGCCTCCCTCGTGGAGTGTCAGACCTTGATTATTTGTGTCAGTCCTTCACCTAGCCCTCATCATCATGCAGATGAAGAGGCCTGAGGGTATCGGATTGGGGGATTACTTCCGTACGGGACGGATGTCGAGCATGAGTTCGTCGAGCTGCTCCTGGTCGATGAGTGAGGGAGCATCGATCATGACGTCGCGTCCAGCATTGTTTTTGGGGAAGGCGATGCAGTCGCGGATGCTATCCAGACCAGCGAAGAGCGATACGAGACGGTCAAGGCCGTAGGCGATACCACCGTGAGGGGGAGCACCATACTTGAAGGCATTCATCAGGAAGCCGAACTGCTCCTCTGCCTTCTCGGGCGTGAAGCCAAGCAGGGCAAACATCTCATTCTGTAGCTTGCTGTCGTGGATACGGATAGAGCCACCGCCTACCTCTACACCATTGATGACCATGTCATAGGCATTGGCACGTACGCTACCAGGATCGGATGCAAGTAGGGGAATATCCTCGGGCTTGGGCGATGTGAAGGGGTGGTGCATAGCATAGAAACGCTCTGTCTCCTCATCCCACTCCACGAGCGGGAAGTCTACGACCCAGAGACAGCTGAAGGTGTTCTTATCTCTTAGACCGAGCTGTGTACCCATCTCGAGACGAAGCTCGCAGAGCTGCTTGCGCGTCTTGGCTGTCTGACCGCACATGATGAGAATGAGGTCACCAGCCTCTGCACCCATACGCTCGCGTAGTGCCTGTAGGGTCTCCTGCGTATAGAACTTGTCCACGCTGCTCTTCACACTACCATCAGCCTCAACACGTGCATACACGAGACCCGTGGCACCGATCTGAGGACGCTTGACGAAGTCCGTCAGAGCATCGAGCTGCTTGCGGGTATAGTGAGCAGCACCCTTGGCGCAGATACCACCGACGTACTCCACACCATCGAATACTGGGAAGCCGTGACCCTGCATGATGTCCATCAGCTCGACGAACTCCATGCCGAAGCGGGTATCTGGCTTGTCCGAGCCGTACAGACGCATCGCATCAGCGAAGGTCATGCGGGGTAGGGGAAGAGGGATCTCTATGCCACGAAGCTGGCGGAAGAGGTGCTGTGTCATACCCTCGAAGACAGTCAGTACATCGTCCTGCTCTACGAAGCTCATCTCACAGTCTATCTGTGTGAACTCTGGCTGGCGGTCGGCGCGTAGGTCTTCGTCACGGAAGCACTTCACGATCTGGAAATACTTGTCGAATCCGCTGACCATAAGCAACTGCTTAAACGTCTGGGGGCTCTGAGGTAGGGCGTAGAACTGGTTAGGGTTCATGCGGCTAGGCACTACGAAGTCACGTGCGCCCTCGGGTGTGGACTTGATCAGCACGGGAGTCTCCACCTCGAGGAAGCCTTCGCCGTCGAGATAGCGACGCACCTCGATGGTGCAGCGGTGGCGTAGCTCGAGGTTGGCACGTACTGCCGAGCGACGTAGGTCTAGGTAGCGGTACTTCATACGGAGGTCGTCTCCGCCGTCGGTGTCGTCCTCGATGGTGAAGGGAGGTGTCTCAGATGCATTGAGCAGGCGAAGCGACTTGACCTCGATCTCGATGTCTCCGGTGGGGAGGTTGGGGTTCTTGTTTGATCGCTCGCTGACTTCCCCTGTGATCTGAATGACGTACTCACGTCCTAGCTCCTGGGCTTGCTCTGAGAGCTCGCGTCCTGTATGCTCTTCGTTGAAGACGAGCTGAGTGATACCATAGCGGTCGCGCAGATCGACGAAGGTCATTCCGCCCATACGGCGTGCCTTCTGTACCCATCCTGCTAGGGTGACGGACTGCCCGATATGCTCTAGGCGCAGCTCACCGCACGTTCTATTTCTGTACATAGTGATACCTTGTTCTTTTCTTTGATTCGTTCGATAGGCACAAAAGTACAAAAAACCTCCCGCCCGCTATAGTGCTTTGCCTACGAGAAGTGCAACCACGCTAACTCTATAAATGTTACTAGGGTATATGAAGGAAATGTATTTCACCGAGACGCTCCGCACCAATGTGGATCTGACGCCCGAGCAAATGGAAATCCTCTGCCAAGGGAGCCGTACGATAGAGGTCGCTCGGGGCGAATTTCTTCTTAGCCGAGGAGAGATGTGTAAGCACCGTTTTTTCATCGAGCGTGGTGCTGTGCGCGAATATTATATAGATGAACGAGGGCGAGAGCATTTACTGCTCTTCGCCACCGAGGGATACTATCTCATGAGCGTGGACAGTGTGCTGATGGGATTGCCCTCGTCTTATTTCATCCAGGCTATCGAGGATACCCGTGTGCTGATGCTTGATGATGAGCAGGTGCGTCGGCTTGCGGCGAGCGATCCAGCTTTCGAGCAGTACGAGCGTAGCCTACTGCACGAGCATATCCAGATGCTTCAGCGACGCATCATATCGCTGATGAGCGGGAGTGCGCAGGAGCGTTACCTAGAGTTCGTCCAGCTCTATCCAGAGGTAATGTTACGTGTGCCACAGACTATGGTGGCCTCGTTCCTCGGCATCACTCCCGAGAGCCTAAGCCGTATTCGTCACGACCTGGGTCGTGGACACCAAGCGCGCAAACGATAGCTCCATAATAGGCGAACCTCACTTCTTAACATAGATCAATGCCTAGGCTCTGAAAGGGCAGTACCTTTGTACTCGTAAAATAACTCAAAGAAAAAAGGAACAGAATTATGGCAACAAAGAAAATAGCGTTCGTGACGCATCCGCAGGAGACTCATTGGGTAGGAGATGGATTTCGAGTGCACAACTTTATCCCCTCCGTTCCAGGGCTATCGATGCAGGAGATGGATCCCTTCGTAATGCTTGACTACAATGCCCTCAGGCAGGTCGAACCCTCTGACGTCCCTCGTGGTGTCGGGGTACATCCGCACCGTGGCTTCGAGACGGTGACCATCGCCTACGAAGGTGTGGTAGAGCATGGCGACAGCGCAGGGCACTCGGGTGTGATCCATCGTGGTGATGTGCAGTGGATGACGGCAGCCTCTGGCGTACTGCACAAGGAGTTTCACGGTAGTGAATGGTCAAAGAAGGGCGGAGCCTTTCAGATGGTTCAGCTCTGGACCAATCTCCCTGCCAAGGACAAGATGTCTAAGCCCAAGTACCAGGCTATCGAGAACCGCACGATGGGTCGCTATGACTTGCCCGATGCTGGTGGCTACGTCGAAGTGATCGCGGGCGACTACAAAGGCACGGCTGGTCCTGCCTCTACGCACTCACCCATCGCACTGATGAATGCCTATCTTGCCGAGGGAGGCGTGGCAGAGTTTTCATTCCCACCGCACTACACTACGGCTCTGATCGTCATCCGTGGTTCAGTCGAGGTAAATGGTCAGGGGGTTCCCACGGACAACTTCGTCAAGTTCGCCAACGAAGGTGATACTTTCACCCTGCGTGGTTTGTCGCCCGATACTGCGGTGCTGGTGATGAGTGGCGAGCCGCTACGCGAGCCGATCGTAGCTTATGGTCCCTTCGTGATGAATACCAAGGCTGAGATCATGAAGGCATTCGATGACTTCAACCACGGTCGCTTCGGTCACCTCGAATAATCTTCCTCCGCAGACAGAGCTATAGATACAATGTACTAGGGTCTGTGTCCAAATTCGTTTGGGCGCAGACCCTAGCCTATATAGTAGGGGGAGGAAACGCTAGATCATATTCCTCGGATACTAGTACCAATTCCCCCGACGAGCTGTATATCTTTTCTCCGACTTACCTAGATCCATACAAGAATCAAGTACTATATTCATATGAGTATAGCACTTTACTCCTATGAATATAGTACTGTATTTATATGAATACAGTACTTGACTTATATATGGATCTAGGTAAGCCGGAGAAAAAGAATAGGGCTGTCCAGGAAAATGGCTAGCACTATTGGCGAAAGATCCTTGACCTCTGAGCGCATGAGCGTACCTGCTTGGCTCTGGGATGAACGTATAGCAAGAGATTGGTGCAGGGTGTGTATTCATCCGTCTGCCCTGCGCCTGCATTCTGCAAGCGCGGCAAATTACGTGCGGGAATACTAACTTTGTAGGCACTACGAGATATAAGGCAAGAGTAGAAGAGCAAATGTATTCATTGCAGACTAAGGTCGGGCTACCTCCTAGCCCCGAGCGCAGGCTAAAGTATGGTGATGCCGTGCTGTCGCTAGGCTCGTGCTTTAGCGAACATATAGGGCGTTACCTCACAGAGCAGGGACATCGCGTGGAGGTTAATCCCTTCGGTGCGCTGTATAATCCGCTGTCCATCCTCCAGGCGCTGGATAGGCTCCTTGAGGGGGAGCCATTCACCGAGGCAGAACTATTCGAATATGACGGGCTATGGCATAGCTCTATGCACCACGGAGCGTACTCCTCGGCTGATCCCGAGCGTACGCTAGAGCTGATCAATGCGGACTATACTCGTGCTGCGCAGGCTCTGCCCCGTCTCAAGTATTTGCTATTGACCTGGGGGACTGCCTACGTCTACGAGGAGCGTAGCACGGGCAGAGTAGTAACCAACTGCCACAAGCGTCCTGAACGGGAATTTGTCCGCCGTAGATTATCCGCTGACGAACTTACCACACGCCTACTGCCTCGCCTAAAGGATCTGCTGGATCGCTGTCCCGAGCTGACGATCATCTCTACAGTTAGCCCTATTCGCCACCTAAGGGATGGAGCGCATGACAATCAACTCAGCAAGGCGACGCTCCTCATGATGGACGAAGCCCTCGGCACAGCCTTGGGGTCTCGCTATCATTATTTTCCTGCTTACGAGATCGTGCAGGACGAGCTACGCGACTACCGTTTCTATGCTGAGGACATGACCCACCCAGCCGAGCTAACCATACGTATCATTCGGGAGCGACTAGCCGAGTGGTTGCTGTCAGACGAGGCACAGGCTCTAGGCACTGAGGTAGATCGCCTGCGCAGACAGTGGACACATCGTCCCCTACACCCCGACCATCCCGAGTATGATCTTAGGAGGTCTCAGCTGGAGACAGTGATCCGTGCGCTCATAGTGCGCCATCCCGAGGTTGATATTCGTTCGTGGTTTGATCTAGACTAATTATGCTCATGATGCCTATTATATATATGCGTGCGCTGGGCGAGGTAGCCCGCGGGACAATCTATGGGGACGCGTCGCTCCCCGTCTATAGGATCCTGACCGACAGCAGGTCGCTCGTCGAGACAGACGGCACGCTATTCGTCGCGCTGACTACGAGTGCAGGCGACGGACACCGCTATATAGAGGAACTGTATGCCCGTGGCGTGCGGACTTTCGTCGTAGAGCGTGGCGGAGCGAACTGGCTAGAGCGTTATCCCGAGGGGACATTCTGCCAGGTACCCTCTAGCCTAATGGCACTACAGACCCTAGCGGTGTACTACCGCAGGGCGCTAGAGACCGAGGGACTGCACACGATCGTCGGCATCACGGGGAGCAATGGCAAGACCATCGTCAAGGAAATGCTCTCAAGCCTACTACTCCCTCATTATCCGCGGCTAGGACGCTCGCCCGGTAGCTACAACTCTCAGCTCGGTGTGCCCCTCTCGATCCTCGCCCTGAGGCAGGGAACGGAGCTGGCACTCCTAGAGGCAGGGATCTCCCTGCCCGACGAGATGGAGCGACTGGCGGAGATGATCCGTCCCACACATGTTATTCTGACCAATATCGGCAGTGCACATGGAGAGAACTTCACCGGTGCAGATGAGCTGGCGCGGGAGAAACTACAGCTTGCCCTGCGTCCCGAGGTGCAGAAGGTCATCGTCTCTGCCGATGATGACCGCCTCGCTCGCCTTATCGCAGGCTATGGTCTCGAGCATAAGGTCGTGAGCTATAGCCTCACAGATCGCAAGGCTGACCTTACAGCGCGCTACACCTACGAGGGGCGTGGTATCCGTGTCGCCCTCACGACTGATCGTGAGCAGACATTCATCCTACCTGAGAGCGATACGGCTAGCCTGCACAATGCCCTTCTCTCCCTAACGACGCTCTACGCCCTCCTAGGCGAAGTGCCAGAGACAGCCCTTACACGCCTCGGCACGCTAGCTCCGATGCAGATGCGCCTCGAGCTAAAAGAGAGCCGAAGTGGCACCACGATCATCAACGACAGCTATTCCTGCGACCTCGAGTCTATGACTATTGCCCTGGATTTTATGCGCAGACGGGCGGCACTGGACGGACACGGCACGGGTCTCACGGCTATTCTCTCCGACATCGAGGGAAGTGCTTTAGCACCCGAGGCGCTGTATGCAGAGCTGGGCAGACTGCTCGTGAGCTATGGCATCGGTAGAGTCTATGCCGTCGGAGCGATGATCGGGCAATATAGCAGGTCATGGGAGATCCCAGTCACTACTTATCTCACGGCAGAGGCTTTGCTCTCGGACGCTACGGCTGTGGATGAGATCCTGCGACAGCCCTATTTACTTGTCAAGGGTGCGCGACGCTTCGGCTTCGAGACTATCGTGCGTGCGCTCTCTATGCGGGAGCATCAGACGCAGCTCGAGGTCAATCTCTCCGCTCTACGTAGCAATCTTGCGTATTATCGTTCGCTTCTTCCTGCCCAGCACCGTATCATATGTATGATCAAGGCGGATGCTTATGGCCTGGGAGCTTATGAGGTAGCACGCGTCCTGCAGGATGCAGGAGTCGATTACCTCGCTGTCGCTGTCGCTGACGAAGGCAAGGCTCTGCGTCGCCGTGGCATTACCTCTCCTATTATCGTGATGAATCCCGAGCTGGGGAGCCTTGACACCCTCCATACCTATGGGTTAGATCTCGAGGTCTATAGCCTCGAGATGCTCCGTGCGGTGGTAGACTATCAGCGCAGGCATGGCACAGAGCTGGGCATTCATCTCAAGGTGGACACCTCAATGCACCGTCTAGGCTTTGCCCCCGAGGAAGCTGATGCCGTGGCAGAGCTATTCGTGCAGGCGCAGGGACAGCTCAGACTGTCGGCATTCAGCCATCTGGCAGTGGCAGATGTCCCCGAGGAAGATGCATTCACGCACGGACAAGCCCAGAGATTGAAGGCTTTCTGCATGGATCTGTGCGAAGCTGTCCAGCGAATTTCAGCAGGCAAACTTACACTCGAGAGCCTCCCGATGCACCTACTTAATACGGCAGGGATCGAACGATTCGCTTCTAGCTATGCCTACGATGCCGTGCGTCTCGGCATTGGACTGTATGGATCGAGCCCAATGGGTCGAACGGAAGTACAACCCGTTGCCCAGCTGACGACGACTATCCTCCAGACGAAATGGATCGCAGTGGGTGAGACGGTCGGCTATGGTCGTGCTTTCCGTGCGGAGCGTCCTACGAGGATTGCCATCCTGCCTATTGGCTATGCCGATGGCTTGTCTCGTAGGCTCGGCTGTGGTAGCTGGTCTATGCTCGTCGGGGGCGTGCTTTGTCCCATTGTCGGGCGTGTGTGCATGGATACGTGCATGCTCGATATTACGGATGTCCCCAGTGCGAGCGAAGGGGATCGGGTCATTGTCTTCGGCTCGGAGGAGGCTTCGCTCGATTCGATGGCTCATGCGCTCGGTACTATTACCTACGAAGTCCTCACGAGTATATCTCCTCGCGTCGCCCGTGTCTATGTCAATGGCTAGGGGGTAGACCTCATTCAGATGATCATGCGCTAGGTCGGGCGAATCGTATGGCTCTGATTCGCCCGACTTGCCTTTTCTCTTGCCCTGATATATATGTCTGATTTATAGTGTAGTAAATAATTCCTCCTCGATCGCTAGCATTCATCTCCGAAAATGATAGATGTTTTTGCCCAAAATGGTGGATGTTTTTGGGGAAAATGATGGAACTTTTTGGGCAAAAACATCCACCATTTTGGGCAAAAAGTTCTATCATTTTTTCGACCTTGTAGGATGAAGTGTCGAAATGGCTTTCTGAGCTATATAGAATGTAGGTTCTTAGGCTCTTTTTCGGGTGGGCTGGTGCGCGGAGGGGTCGGAAATAAATGCGTATCTTTGGGCTGAATCGTTCAATTCAATAATTAGGATATATCACAATGAGACTACGACGACTATGTATGCTCGCTCTCGCCTCGGGAATGACTCTGACGGCTATGGCGCAGCGTAGTAGCCAGATGCTCGAGGAGGGCTGGCGCTTCACGCGCACCGATGACCCGAACTCGATGCTTCCAGCCTTCCCAGATGCCAAGTGGGAGCGCGTTACGATCCCCCACGACTGGGCTATCTACGGCCCCTTCAGCTACCTTAACGATAAACAGAACCTCGCCATCAGCCAGGACGGGCAGAAGGAGGCGATGGAGCATGCAGGCCGTACGGGAGGACTTCCCTTCGTCGGTGCGGGCTGGTATCGTCGTACGCTGGATATTCCTAGCGATCTAGGTCAGCGGAGGGTTCGCCTCGTCTTCGATGGTGCGATGAGCCATGCCGAGGTTTATATCAATGGGCAGAAAGTAGGCTACTGGCCCTATGGGTACAACTCTTTCTACTTCGACATCACGCCTCATCTCGTGCCAGGAGGTAAGAACACGCTTGCTGTGCGTCTGCACAATCTGCATGAGAGTAGCCGATGGTACCCTGGGGCAGGTCTATACCGCAATGTACATCTAGTGCTGACGGGCGATGTGAACGTAGCTCATTGGGGTCAGCAAGTAACGACGCCTATCGTACGCGAGGACTTCGCTCGCGTGGAAGCGACGACACGTATCTCTGGTCTGCTCCGCAGTGAGGCACGCCCCGAGGCAGTCTCTGCTGTGGCAAGCTTGATCTCTCCCGACGGGCACAAGATCAGCACCGAGTATCCCGCTGGATATTTCGCTCGTGCGAAGCAGGACACACTCCTGCGTTCGTCCTTTGAGGTAGGGCAGCCTCAGCTGTGGGATATTAAGAAACCCAACCTATATCGCCATGCCGTGAGCCTCTATCGCGATGGCAAGCTCATTGATACGGACACGACGACCTTTGGTATTCGCTCTATCGAGATGCGACAGGATGAAGGATTCTTCCTCAATGGTCGCAAGGTGAAGTTCAAGGGCGTGTGTATGCACCACGACCTTGGTCCCCTCGGTGCAGCAGTCAATGTCGCAGCTATGCGTCGTCAGATCAAGATCATGCAGGACATGGGTGTGAATGCCATTCGCACGAGCCACAATATGCCTGCGCCAGAGTTCGTCCGTCTCTGCGATGAGATGGGGATGATGCTGATGTCAGAGAGCTTCGACTGCTGGCTCGAGCCTAAGGTGCCCAATGGATACAACCTCGACTACGCTGAATGGCACGAACGTGATCTAGTCAATCTCCTGCATCAGTTCCGCAATAGTGCCTCCATCGTGATGTGGTGTATCGGCAATGAGGTAAGCGAGCAGTGGAGATATGAGGGCGTCAAGCGCGCTCGCATCCTACAAGACATCTGCCATCGTGAAGATCCTACACGTCCCGTAACCAACGGGATGGACAATCCACTGGCTGTAATGCACAATGGTATGGCAGCTCTGCTAGATGTACCAGGCTTCAACTATCGCCCTCATCTCTACGACTCTGCTCACCGCGTCCTACCTCAGGGCTATATCCTCGGGAGCGAAACGGCTTCGACGGTGAGCTCTCGCGGTGTATACAAGTTCCCCGTCGAGCGCAAGAGTATGGCGAAGTATCCCGATCATCAGTCCTCTGGCTACGATGTGGAGCACTGTGGCTGGAGCAATCTCCCCGAGGACGACTGGATGTGGCACGAGGATCGCACGTGGACGATGGGCGAATTCATCTGGACGGGCTTCGACTACATTGGCGAACCTACACCATATTATAGTGATTGGCCCAGCCACTCATCGCTTTTCGGTGCTGTAGACCTCGCAGGTATTCCCAAGGATCGCTTCTGGCTCTACCGCTCGCACTGGAATACGGAGGAGAATACTCTGCACGTACTGCCTCACTGGACTTGGCATGGTCGTGAGGGTGAGACGACACCAGTATTCGTCTATACCAATTATCCCGAGGCGGAGCTCTTCATCAACGGTAAGAGTCAGGGTCGTCAGCGCAAGGATCTGAGCGTAACGCTCGAAGATACTTGGACAGACGAGGCGAAGAATAGCTTCGCACGTCAGCGTCGCTATCGCCTCATGTGGATGGATACGAAGTACGAGCCCGGAGAAATCAAGGTCGTAGCCTACGATAAGGATGGCAAGATAGCAGGCGAACGCATCGTACGTACCGCAGGCAAGCCCCATGCGCTGAAGCTCTCTGTCGATCGTCAGGCGATCGATGCCGATGGACGTGACATCGCTTTCGTCCGTGTGAGCGTAGTGGACAAGGATGGCAATCTAATTCCTGACGATGGTCGTCTCGTGAATTTCTCGGTCAAGGGCGCTGGTTCGTTCCGTGCAGCAGCATCGGGTAACCCCGCTTCGCTAGACCTTTTCCACCAGCCACGCCATCATCTCTTCTCGGGAGAACTGACAGCCCTCGTGCAGGCAGGCAAGAAACCAGGCAAGGCAGTGTTCACTGCCTCCGCCAAGGGGCTCCAAAGCGCCAGCATCACCATCGAGGTCGGTCGCCCCTAGAGCACTGATCGTCGCGGAGCAGTAATGCTTCCGCTTTGATACTCAAAGGGCATCCCCCGAATTAGCCACGAGATCGGCTAATTCGGGGGATGCCCTTTTAATGATAGTGCTGGAGGGTGAGGTGACTTAGTCCCCGATTACTCCGCTACCCTCGATACCCTTGAGCGTGCGGAATAGACGATGTCCGGCTTCGTATCCCGAGATATCTGTGACTGTGCGGTACTCTAGACCTCCACTGTGAGCTCTGAGTATGCTGTAGGTGCCATCGCTGTTCCTGTCGAGGAGCAGGTATACTTCCTCGCCTACGCCTTGAGATATTCCATTGATGAGAACTCCTGTGGCAGGAAGGATTTTGGTTATAGCCTTGATCTCCTGCCTTTGCCACCAATCTTCGCTGCTGATCACGTCAAGAGATTCATCGGTCTCGATAGATGTTATCTGAAGTGCTCGACCTGAGCCTTCTGGATTGTCCACCATAGCGTATCTGAATGCTGTAGGTTTGAGCATAAAGCCACCGACCATATTGCTCTGAGAGTGAAATCTACGTGCGTAGAGGACATTTGTCCCTAGAGATCGGTATGAAGAGCGAGAGGACATGGTGCTACTGTGTATGGGGATCCCGATTGACTCCATCTCATTCTCCGAAGTCCAGGCTGCCGTCCAGTCCATAGATCTTGCAGGGAAGATGGCATTGCTTCGATATTTGCCAAGAGTAGCTAGAGATTGCTCCTGAGTACTATATAGAGGGCTGACGGGCACTCCCGAATCCTCTCTGCCATAACGACTGTAGATGGAAGCAAATGGGTAGTTTCCGCTCTGCGCAGGATCTTGAGACAGCGCAGTCTGCTCGATAGAACCTGTGCTGAGGTTATGCTCCATCAGATAGCTAAGGATGGTAGGTTTCAGATCTTCCGCGGAGGCACTGATGCTGTAGCGTCGTCCAGCCAGGATGTTGAGCTCGCTTTTGCGAATGAGCTTGCGCTGAATATAGACCTGCCCGAACTCGTTGATTTGCTTGACAAGCATATATAGACGAGTCGTGTGTGTCGTTGTGCCACTCTCGCCTCCAAGTGTCCAAAGCAGTAGCTCGGGAGAGGATGCAGAGCTAGATCCAGAAGCGGAGAGAGTGAAGTTCGCAGATGCACGTACGCTGATCTTGCCATCGCTGATCTTGCCGACTGGAGGGAAGATCCCTGCGGCTGGAGCAGGCGTAGATGGATCTATCGGAGAGATGCTACCAGGCATACTAAGCTGATCTGACTCTATCTCGAAGCCCTGCACGTCGTAGCTGTCCTGCCCCAGGTTGTTTACCTGTAGACGTAGGAGCGTACCGGTAGGTTTGAACGTGACATTGATCTTCTCGATGTTTGGTTCTGCGCTTGTGGACTCAGTGGAGATCTGAAGCGGTGTCCAAGGAAATGCAAATGGAATATCAAGCTTGAAGGTGCTGGGGCGTGTTAGCTCCGAGAGGTTGATACTATAGTTCGGGTTGGTCGTGACCATTCCTTGGCTATCAACATTGTCGGAGATTATTCCAGCTACGAACCAGCTCCCTTGACTTAGGTCTGTGCCGGGGGCAAGGGTTATCTCTTGCCTTTTGAAATGCAGTCGGTCGGTATAAGCATTATTCTCGTCACGTAGCCGCTCCCACGTGAGCGGGATATAGGTCATCGGCTGACTAGGATCCGTGCTTCGGAAATAGGTATGCACGACTACGCTCTCCTCATTGTGCGCTAGCAGAGGGAAGGCAATCGCATTGTCTAGCTGGAATGTTAGTCCCTTGAGGAGGTCGTCATCTTCCTGTGTGGACATGTCCACGAAGATCTTGACACCAGGTTTGTTGTCTGTGTCTGAGATTGGTGTTACATCCTTGTCTTGAGAGCAACTCATGGCTTGTACGCCCAGGAGCGCAACGAGCAGTAGGCGAAGCAAACTTGTTTTGTTTGTCGTCATAAATCTTTTCTGTCTTGATTGATCAATATCATCCGTACGTCTCTCACGAGACCATACTTAGCATTAACAGCCTGTACTTGGGAATGTTCTGAATCTTGAAAATAAATGTCATTATTTAACTTTCGATCTCTCGCTTGGTCTGTCTAGACTAGGTCGTTAGGAGTATTGGCGAGACGAGGGAGAATAATTATCTTTGCTTGACATTATTCATATCTATCATCCGTAAGTCTTTATGGCGAACAACTGGAAAAGCATCTATGACGAACGCGTGGTGAGTGCTCACGACGCCGTATCACGAGGTATCCGTAGTGGTGACAGCCTAGTACTCGGGCATTGCGCTGCGACTGTCGATGAGGTGATGCGTGCGCTCTATGAGCAGCGAGAGCAATTCACCGATCTCAAATGTTTCCACATGCTTTACTTTGGCGAGGATTATCATCTTCGTCCAGAAATGGCTCCTCACCTCACGGTATATACCAATTTCGTAGATAAGTATTCGCGTCCTGCTGTGTCGGAGCATCGTGCCGAGTTCCTTCCTTGCCATTTTCACGAGGTACCAGAGATGTTCACCAGTGGATTGTACCCCGTGGATGTCGCCATCATTCAGGTCTCTCGTCCAGATGAGCAAGGCTATTGTTCATTCGGTATCTCCAATGACTACACCGGTCCTGCTGCCCGTGCTGCCCGTACGGTGATCGCGGAGGTGAATGCTCGCATGCCTTATATTGGCGGGGAGAGCCTTATCCATGTGTCAGAGCTAGATTTCATCGTGGAGGTCGATCGTCCGCTGGTAGCCGTCCCACCCGCTAAGATAGGCGAGGCAGAGCGTGAGATCGCACGTCACTGCGCCGAGATCATTCACGACGGTGATACCCTCCAGCTTGGTATAGGGGCTATCCCCGATGCTGTGCTGGGTTGTCTGAGCGAGCACCGCGATCTCGGGATTCATACGGAGATGTTTACCGATGGCGTCATGCATATGCTGCGCTCGGGTCATATCACGGGGGCTAAGAAGAGCCTTCATCCGCATAAAGTCGTGACGACGCTTATCATGGGAAGCCAGGAACTATACGAATTTCTAGACCACAATGAGACCATCGAGTCCTATCCCGTCAGCTATACCAATGATCCCTATGTCGTGGGTCAGAATGACAATCTCGTCTCGATCAACTCTTGCCTTGCCATCGACTTAACGGGTCAAGTGGCATCGGAGTCCATCGGTCTACAGCAGTTTAGCGGTACGGGCGGTCAAGTGGACTTCCTTCGCGGGGCGAAGCGTAGCCGTGGTGGGCGCTCTATTCTAGCTTTCCGCTCCACAGCTCAGGGCGATAGCATCAGTCGCATTATCCCGATGCATGAGGAGGGTGCTAATATCACGGCTGGACGTAATGAGGTTGATTATATCGTGACGGAGTATGGGCGTGTCCACCTGAGAGGTCTCTCGCTGAGAGAACGTGCCGAGGCGTTGTGCAGTATTGCCCATCCGAAGTTTCGCCCGATGCTTCTCGAAGCTATCCATGAACGTTTCGGGGTGAAGTCATAGATTTTCGCTCCGAAGGACTCATCGAGTCGAGATGCCCCCTAGCTGATTGTTTGCGAGATCGGCTAGGGGGCATCTTGTTTCTGTGGAGATAAGCAAAGAATGGGATGAACTCCTTGGGGATGGGGTGGGATATTCCTAATGCGATAATTTATAATTAATATCCTTATGAATGGAGCAAAAGTATTTTTAGACCTTGCTCAACAACATATTCTGTCTATTGTGAGGTAGGATTAATAGTGAGACCTTTGTGACGTGATAATTCAATCATCAATCTTTTTCGTACTAATTCTGTTGCACAAAGATCTACACTACACTATGCGGGCTATCAATTCGGCATCACACACCGATTGAAGCCCGCTTTTATGTTGTGATTTTTCGCCTTCGGATGGCTTCTCAAAGCAAAGCCTGCTACCTTCAGTCTCTGTATGTATAACGGATATCGGTGGGGTGATAGTACCTCCTCGAAGGACGATAAAACAAGTCCGAAAAAATGATAGAACTTTTGCCCCAAAAAGATCGATGTTTTTGGAGAAAATGATAGAACTTTTTCGATGAAATGATAGAACTTTTTCCCGAAAAAGTTCTATCATTTTTTTGACCTTGTCGGAAGTGTCTGAGAGAAGTACCTTGAGAAAGAGAAAAGCGGGTAGATGAATAGGGCGCAGAGGTTACCATATTGGTAGCCTCTGCGCCCTATGGATCGAGGGCTTGTCGCTAGTTATCTGGCTGATCTCTGATGCCTAGTCACGGATGATGCCGTCACGGCGGAGCAAGGCGTCGATCGTCGGACGCTGTCCGCGGAAGGCTACGTACAGATCCATCGCTTCGCGTCGGTCACCCTGCGAGAGAATCTCACGACGGAAACGCTCTGCAACCTCACGGCTGAAGATTCCTTCGCGCTGGAAGACGGAGAAAGCATCGGCATCTAGCACCTCAGCCCACTTGTAGCCGTAGTATCCTGCGGCATAGCCTCCCGAGAAGATATGCCCGAAGGAGGTGCTCATCATCGTACCAGCAGGCGAAGCGGGCAGGACGAGTGCCTTCGTCCAGGCTTCATGCTCGAAGGTCTTGACATCTAGGCTCTCGTCTGCGGGACGATCGAGCGAATGCCAAGCCATATCTAGGTAACCGAAGCTGAGCTGACGACAGCACGCATAGCCCACGAGGAAGTGGCGTGCTTGCTCCATTCGGCGGATATATTCCTCGGGAAGCGGTTCGCCTGTCTCGTAATGTACGGCAAATGAGGTCAGCCATTCGCGTTCGCTAAGCCAATTCTCCATAATCTGGCTGGGGAGCTCTACGAAGTCACGCGCTACACCCGTACCGCTTAGGCTGGAGAAGCGACATTGCGAGAGCATACCGTGCAGAGCATGACCGAACTCGTGCAGGAATGTATGCACCTCGCCAGCTGTGAGCAGGGCAGGACGTCCCTCGGTGGGCGGGGTGAAGTTCATCACTAGGACGATATGCGGGCGATGGTCTGTGCCATCGGGCAGGTGGTATTGCTCCTGGAGGTTGTTCATCCACGCACCGCTTTGCTTGCCATCGCGAGGGAAGAAGTCTGTATATAACAGACCGAGGTAGGAGCCGTCGGCATCGTGTACTTCGAAAGTCTGCACATCGGGGTGATAGACAGGGATGTCCTGCCGCTCTGCGAACGTAATGCCGTAGAGCGTGGTGGCAAGCCCTAGTACTGCCTCGGTCACACGCCCTAACTCGAAGTAGGGGCGTAGCATCTCGTCGTCGAGCTGATAATGCTGCTGCTTGTATTGCTCCGCCCAGTAGCTCCAGTCCCAGCTGTCGAGCGTCCCCGTATGACCGCTCTCCTGTGCGAAGGCAGAGATCTCGGCGATCTCACGCTCGGCTACAGGCTTGTATGCGGTTAGAAGCTCGTCGAGGAGCTGATAGACTGCCTCGGGCTTCGATGCCATGCGTCGGTGCAGAGCCCAGTGAGCGAATGTGGGAAAACCTAGCATCTGTGCCTCCTCGAGGCGACCGCTGACGATGCGACGAATGATATTCTGATTGTCATACTCGTCACCTGCGGCTCCGACGCTCATCTTGGCGAGATAAATCTCTCTGCGCAGATGGCTGTGACGGCAGTGCTGCATGAAGGGGATATAGCTCGGAGCAGTAAGGTCAAACGTCCATCCGCCGTCCTTGCCTTCACGTCGTGCCTTCTCACTAGAGAGTGCAAGGAGGCTCTCGGGAAGTCCTGCTACATCTGCGGGATCGGTGAGGTGGAGGCGATAACGCTTCTGATCTTTGAGATTGTTCTGACCGAAGGCAAGGGTCGCCTGGCTCATCTCTAGGCTTAGGGCTTCGAGGCGAGCTTTCTGCTCGTCTGGTAGCAGGGCACCATTCTCGGCGAAGCCTTCGTAGCAATTCTCTAGAAGACGCATCTCCTCAGCATCTAGCCCCAGGGTCGTCCTCGCCTCGTAGACCGTACGAATGCGCTCGAATAGCCCAGCTGAGAGCAGGACATAAGTCGATAGCTCGGAGAGGGCGGGCATTATTTCCTCACTGATAGTCATTAGTTCGTCTGAGCTCTCGGCGTGTAGGAGGTTGAAGAAGATCCCCGAGACACGCTCGAGCTTGCTACCAGCACGCTCGAGAGCTAGGATCGTATTGTCGAAAGTGGGGGCTTCCTTACTCTCGATGATGGCATCTATCTCGGCGCGTTTGTCTGCGATCGCTTCGGCGAATGCCTCACGATAATGCTCTGCGCGTATTTGGTCGAAGGGATAGGCTCCGTGCGGTGTCGTATAGGGAGCTAGGATGGGATTCGTATTCATCTATATAATTTCGTTTTGCCTACAAAAATACGAACAAAGAGCCACATACCCGTGCCGAATTGCTGTCGGTAGGTATGTGGCGCTTGGTCTTGCTGTCCGCCTTGAGGCGCTAGCGTCGTGGGGAAATGATCTGCCCTTCGCTATTGATGAAGTGGTAGGAGTACCCACGCTCTGCGTGCAGGACGACATTGCGAATGATTTCTCCGAAGCTGTACTTCGTCCTGTCAATGAGAATATGAGCACCTACGGGTGGGAGGTCTCCTGTGAGTGGTAGGGTACAGGGGATGGGCTTAGGTGGCTCGACCTGTGTCTTGGGGCGTGAGAGCTTGGCTTTTACTTTGGCGACAGCAGAGACGAGATTGATCGATAGGACGACAATATGCCTGCCGAAGCGGTTGAATTTGCCAATGTAATACTTCTCGAAGAAGAGCTGCATAGCTCCATAGAAGGATTTAATGTACTTCGCACTGTCGAGGATAGAGCTTTCGCCCTTGTAGTGTATCATCGGGGTGGGGAAGTAGTGGCACTCCTGCCCGTTGAGGACTATGCGGTAGGATAGATCGACGTCCTCTCCATACATGAAGAAACGCTCGTCCAGTAGCCCGACATGTCTGAGTGTGCGCGAACGCATCATCATGAAGGCACCCGAGAGTACCTGTACTGAGTGCCAGCGTGTCTCGTCGAGGTGCCCCATGTAGTAACGGGCGAAGAGCTTGGACTTGGGGAATAGACGAGTGAGCCCCGACAGCTTGCAGAAGGATACCCAAGTGGAGGGAAATCCGCGCTTGCTCTCACGTAGATAACGCCCGTGAATGTTGTGCATCTTGGCACCGAGGGCACTACAGCGTGGATGGGTATCCATATGGCGAAGGCACTCCGTGAGGGTGTCTTCGGCTATGATGGTGTCGGGGTTGAGTAGCAGGACGTATTCACTCTGGGAGCGTTCGATGGCAAGGTTGTTGGCTTTGGAGAATCCGAGGTTCTGTTCATTCTCGATGAAGTTCACCCACGGGAATCGAGGACGCAGGTACTCGATGGAGTTATCCCCCGAGGCATTATCCACGACCCACACCTCGGCGTCTATCTCTGTGATAGCTGCCGCCACTGACTCTAAGCATTGCCCGAGCAGTAGTGGAACGCGGTAATTGACGATGACAATTGATAAGCGATGCATTGCGTGAAAAAGACTAGATCTACTCGGGAGCATGACACGCTGTCGGTCCTCTGTAGCTCTAGTCTTCTGATTTGAGTATAAGTTAGTCCTCGATGATCACGAGGTAATAGTTCTTTTTGCCTCTCTGGATCAGGAGGTAGCGATCTGAGATGAGGTCGCTCGGCGAGAGAATACGTTCGTGATCCTCGAGCTTCTCCTTGTTGATGCTGATGCCACCGCCAGCAGTGAGCTTGCGCATCTCTCCCTTGGACGGGAATACCGCTGCATGCTCGGTCAGTAGATCGATGGCTTTAATCCCTTCGGCGAGTGTAGCGCGTGCCACGCTGAATGTAGGTACGCCCTCGAAGACGGAGACGAACATCGCTGGCGAGATCGTCTGTAGCTGCTCGCGTGTGCCTTGACCGAATAGGATCGCAGAGGCAGACACAGCAGCCTCATAGTCCTCACGGCTGTGTACCATTACGGTCAGCTCTTCGGCGAGACGCTTCTGAATGGGACGCAGGTGGGGGGCATCCGTTTGCTCCTGCTCTAGAGTAGCGATCTCCTCCTGTGAGAGGGTCGTGAAGATCTTGATATAACGCACGGCATCGGCATCGCTGACATTGAGCCAGAACTGGTAGAAGGCATAGGGGGACGTACGCTCAGGGTCGAGCCATACGTTGCCGCTCTCAGTCTTGCCAAACTTGCCTCCGTCAGCCTTCGTGATCAATGGACATACGAGACCATACGCCTCACCGCCATCCATACGACGGATAAGCTCCGTGCCAGTGGTGATATTGCCCCACTGGTCACTACCGCCCATCTGTAGGCGCACGCCCTCCTCTCTGTAGAGGTGCAGGAAGTCGTAGCCCTGTAGGAGCTGGTAGGTGAACTCGGTGAAAGACATTCCTTCGCCCTCGCCGTTGAGACGCTTGCGCACGGAGTCCTTTGCCATCATATAGTTCACGGTGATATGCTTGCCGATGTCGCGGATGAAGGCAAGGAATCCATAGTCCTTCATCCAGTCATAGTTGTTCACTAGACGAGCGGCATTGGGTGCATCGCTGTCGAAGTCGAGGAACTTAGAGAGCTGTCGCTTGATCCCTTCCTGATTTTTACGAAGTGTCTCTTCGTCGAGGAGCTTGCGCTCGGCACTCTTGAGCGAAGGGTCACCGATCATCCCCGTCGCACCTCCGATGAGGGCAATAGGACGGTGTCCACATAGCTGGAGGTGACGAAGCATCATCACCCCCACGAGGTGCCCGATATGCAGAGAATCTGCCGTAGGGTCTATACCGAGATAAGCCGAGACGGGTTCCTTATTTAGGAGTTCCTCCGTGCCGGGTATCATGTCGTGGATCATATTTCTCCACCGAAGCTCTTCTACAAAATTCTTCATCATACAAATCAGTAACGCAGCATCACTTCGTGATCGTATCGGGATGCTACGGAAGGCAAAGGTAAGAATATTTCCTTATTTAGTCTGGTCTGATGATCTTGCCCAGGGCTGACGCATTAAAAAGTTGCTAGCTTTGTAGTCGTAAAGCAAAAGCTAAGTATAAACCCATAACTATAACAAGCATATGTACGCCCAACTACTGAATAGCCTTCGCCTAGTCTCG